>DATLVQ010000325.1:0-3780 GCA_035577325.1 Bryobacteraceae bacterium
GCAGCCAGGGCCTTCGACCGTCGCATTCCTGATCATCGGTAGCGGCGTGCCGGTCTACTTCATCTGGCGCGCGCGACGCGTTTGACCGAATCAGGCCTGAATCCGGCGGCGCTTTTCACTCATCAATAAAAGGTGTCTCGCGCCTTGGAATATGTGTCGCATGAGAGCGCCGCGCCCGAATCCGGTCCTCCACAGGCGGATAGGGCGCACGATGATGAATTGCTTGATGCGTACTCGCGGGCCGTCATCGGCGCAGCGGAGCGCGTCAGCCCTTCGGTCGCCAATATCGAGACACGGCATCGCGTTCGCGGCCGCGAAGCCGGCGGCAGCGGATCGGGCTTCGTCTTCACGCCCGATGGTTTCATTCTGACCAACAGCCACGTGGTTCACGGGGCGTCGCGGATCGACGTCACGCTCCCCGACAGCCAGCGGTATCGCGCCGATCTGGTGGGTGACGATCCCGATACCGATCTGGCCGTGATCCGCATAGCCGCGCCCAACGTTGTACCGGTGGCCTTAGGCGATTCGCAACAGATCCGGACAGGGCAGCTCGTCATCGCGATCGGCAACCCGTTCGGATTCCAGTGCACGGTGACGTCGGGCGTGGTGAGCGCGCTGGGCCGTTCGCTGCGCGCGCAATCGGGGCGGCTCATCGACAACGTGATCCAAACCGACGCGGCGCTGAACCCCGGCAATTCCGGCGGCCCGTTAGTCACGTCACGAGGCGAAGTGATTGGGGTGAACACGGCCGTGATCCGCGGCGCACAGGGCATCTGCTTCGCCACCGCTATCAACACCGCGAAGTTCGTCGCCGCCAAGCTCATCAAGGATGGCTTCATCCGCCGCGGCTACATCGGCGTGGTAGGCCAGGACGTGCCGCTGGCGCGCCGGGTCGTCAGGTTCCATGGCTTGCTGGTAGAAAGAGGTGTGCGTGTCGAGGAAGTGCAGGATTCGAGCCCGGCGGCCGCTGCTGGCCTTTTGCACGGCGACATTATCGTGGAGCTCGCAGGCCGTTCCGTGGCGGGAATCGACTCTTTGCACCGTCTGCTGACCGAGACCCAAATTGGCGTAGCGGTGGAGGTTGTGGTACTCCGCGGGGTGGAAAAGCGGAGGTTTGACATCACTCCCCAGGCGCGCGAGATCGCGGAATGACCGCGGGAACCGATATAATGCTGAGGAATGTCCCGAACGCGCGCCGCCGCGGCTGCTCTTGCTTTTCTCGCTCTCTCCGCATCGGCCTTTACCGATAAAGATGTGGCGTCGGTCGTCGCGCGCCGGCATTATTGGGCGTTTCAGAAACCAGTCAAGAGCGCGCCGCCGGACATCCAAGACTCATGGGTTCATAACCCGGTCGACGCCTTCATTCTGGAGGCGCTGCAAGAGAAAAAGCTCTCGCCATCCGGGCCGCTTGCCCGCGAACACCTGCTGCGACGGGTGACCTTCGACCTGACCGGACTCCCGCCAGAGCCGGGCGAGATCGACGCCTTCTTGAGCGACAAGAGTCCGGACGCTTATCAGAAAGTGGTGGACCGCCTGCTTGCCTCGCCCCACTATGGCGAACGATGGGCGCTGCGCTGGCTGGATGTGGCGCGCTACGCCGATACCAACGGCTATGAGCTGGATGAGCAGCGGCCGCAGTCGTGGCGTTATCGCGATTACGTGGTCCAGGCTTTCAATTCGGATAAGCCGTACGATCGATTTCTCAAAGAGCAGATCGCGGGCGACGAGCTGTATCCCGGGAATCACGAAGCGCTCATCGCTACCGGCTTTCATCGCGCGGGACCGATCCACCTGGTAGGTGGCAACCAGGATGAAGAAGCCAACCGGCAGGAAATCGTCACTGAAATGTCGGGCGCCATCGGCTCGGTATTTCTGGGACTGACCGTAGGCTGCGCGCGCTGCCACAATCACAAGTTCGATCCTATCCTTCAGTCGGATTACTACCGGCTGCAAGCCATTTTCGCGTCGACTGAATTGAAAGATACCGAGATCGCGACCGCCGACCAGAAAGCGGCCTACTATTGGGCGAAGAAAGACTACGAAGCGCGCCTCGATCCGGTGAAGAACCAGATCGCCCAGATCGAAAAGCGGGCGCGTGGCGTGCTGCGCGAGAAGAAGCTTGCCGGACTCGATCCGAAATTGCGTGAAGCGCTCGATATTCCCAAAGACAAGCGCACGCCCGAACAAGAGACCCTCGCCAAGAACGCCGAGGAGCAGATCGAGCCGCTATGGAGCGAAGTGCTGGAAGAGTTGACGCCCGCCGAGCGGGAGCCACGAGCCGCGCTGCGTCTGAAGCTACATGAGGTCGAGCAGACCGAGCCAGATCCGCCGCCTGCGGCGTACGCGGTGGCCGATAGCGACAAGCCCGCGCCCGCGACCTACATCCTCAAAGTGGGCGACGTGAAGCACAAGATGGGACAGGTGGAGCCGGGCGTGCTGACGGTGCTCAACACCGGCAATGTCGAAATTCCGAGCGCCTCCGCGGGCCGCCGTGCGGCGCTTGCCAACTGGCTGGCATCGCCCGAACATCCGCTTACCGCGCGCGTGATGGTGAACCGCATCTGGCAGTTCCGCATGGGCACCGGAATTGTCGCCACGCCCAATGATTTCGGCGTGCTGGGGCAGCGGCCGACAAATCAGAAGTTGCTCGACTGGCTGGCCGTCGAGTTCATGGAGCGCAATTGGAGCGTAAAGGCCATCGATCGCATGATCATGCTTTCGAGCGCCTATCAGCAGGCTTCGGCAAGCGACGAGGCGAAAGCCAAGATCGATCCCGATAACAAGCTCTATTGGCGTATGAACCGCAAGCGCCTCGAAGGTGAGATCATCCGGGACAGCGTACTCGCGGTCTCGGGGGCGCTCAATCCGCGGCTTGGCGGGAAGCCCGTCCGCGTGCCCATCGAGCAGGAAGTATACGATCTGATCTTTACCGAAAGCGAACGCGACGGCCTATGGCCGGTGACGCCGGGCGAATTCGAGCAGCACCGCCGCAGCTTGTATCTGCTGAATAAGCGTACGGTGCGGCTGCCCATGATGGCGGCATTCGACCAGCCGGACACCATGACCTCGTGCCCTATGCGACCGGTGAGTACGCACGCATTGCAGGCGCTGTCGCTATTCAACAGCAATTTCATGCGGGAAGAGTCGAACCGCTTTGCGGCGCGGCTGGCCCGTGAATGCGGGAACGATCGCGCGTTTCAATTGCGGCGCGCGTATAAGCTTGCGCTGGCGCGGCCTCCCAAGCCCGTCGAGCTGAAAATGGGCGAGCAGTTCCTAGCCGGCGGCGGCGCGCTGGCGGATTTTTGCCTGGCGCTCTTCAATCGAAATGAGTTCGTTTATGTCCCCTGAGGATTCGCGAGAAACAGCCATGGTGCATATCCGGCCGGCCATCACGCGCCGCGACGTGTTGACGCGCGCCGCCCACGGATTTGGCGCGCTGGCCCTGCAATACCTGCTAGAGCGCGAGGGCTTCGCGGCCACGCGCGAGAATCCGCTGGCGCCCAAGCCGCAGCACTTCCCGGCGAAAGCGAAGTCGGTGATTTTTCTGTTCATGGTGGGCGCGCCCAGCCACATCGATACTTTCGACCCCAAACCGGCGCTGAAAAAATACGAGGGGCAACAGCTTCCCGAGAGTTTCGGCAAAGTTCCCAGCCAGTTCACCAACGGCGACACGCCGCTATTGTCATCGCCGTGGCAATTCAAGAAATACGGGCAGAGCGGCATCGAAGTTTCGTCGCTATTTCCGCATCTTGCCCAATGTGTGGACGACATGTGCCTGGT
>DATLVQ010000326.1:0-2802 GCA_035577325.1 Bryobacteraceae bacterium
CGAAGAGCCGGCGTTCTCCGAGATGTTCTTAGGCTATCTGCTCTCCCGGAACATGCGGATTGAGGAGGATCTGGTGGATCAGCTCTTCAACTCGAGTGAAAAGAGATTGGCCCGCGTGCTTCTCCTGCTGGCCAACTTCGGCAAAGAAGGCAAACCGGAGCCGGTGATTACCAAGATCAGCCAGGAAACGCTGGCGGAGATGATCGGCACCACGCGGTCCCGCGTCAGTTTCTTCATGAATAAGTTCCGCAAACTAGGTTTCATCGAGTATAACGGCGAGCTGCACATTCACAGCTCACTGCTGAATATCGTCCTCCACGATTGACCGCAGCAACGCCGCGCCGGATCTCACCTATCCCCGAACAATCCCACCGGCTGTGAGCAGTTTTGCTCAGTTACAGCCGCTGGCCTGGCTAGCATACAAGCTGGAGCAAGACGACATGCATCGATATCTGACCGTACTCTTCGTGGGCGCGGCGCTGACTGGCTCAGGTATTCGCGATCTTTTTCAGGTCGATAATAGCAACTTGGATGCGCGCCCTTACCTTCACTATGGCCGGCGATTGTGCCTCCATCTTTTACAGAGTCTTAATTGTGCACCGCTCAACACAGTGCGGAATGTGGCGGGCTGCACGTACCAAACACTAGCCACGGTTTCTATGCCGCTGCGGATGGCAGAACTTAACTTCATTGACACGTTCTGATCCGAAAGGAAACGGTGAGAATCAACGGCCGCGTTGATTAAAGCAGAACAAGCCGACCTACGCCAAGAAGCAGCAATTCGTTGCATCCGAAAACCAACGAGCGGCTCGGCCACGTCGATCCGCATCTCTTCCCAGTTGTACGAAACTTCTTGACGCAGTTGAGGCAGATCACGCACGTTTTGTTCTCACATGGAGCGCTGGAAAAGGCATCCGGCTGGCGCGAATTGTCATGGGGAATGATATTTGGCGATGAGCAAGCGTATTGAAAAGTGAATCGATTATTGTGGGCTCGCAGTCACCGGTGCCTGCCGCTTCGCCATGGCCGCACGCATACCCCGGCAGGCCGCAGTACTTCTCAAATGCGTGCGTGGAGATGCGTGTATTCCGAGCACCCCAACAAATGAATCCCGCCTTACACGTCGGAGCGGCGATCTCTCGAAGGGTTGAATTCCAAACTTCAAAGGTGCTAAACGGCCCGGCGGCCGCTCAGCAAGTTAAAGACGAGAACCACAACCGCTATCACCAGCAGCACATGGATGAGGCCTCCACCCACATGAAAACTGAAACCCAAGAACCACAAAATTCCCAGAATAACGATGAGTGTCCAAAGCATCCGTCATCTCCTCTTCTCATGGTTGCCCTCTTTCACATTGAAGGAGGGTCTGCCACGATGCTGCCGTCAATAGTGTTGCCGGATATCTCTTGGAATACTGCGCAGAATTGCTCACACTCGAACAGTCCGGGAGATTTGCGATTGCAGAAGGCGACACATCGTACGTTTCCTAACAAAAACTAGGTGACACCGGGCCTAAACGGTGCCGCGCGCCGGCAGGAGGGGTCACACGCCCGATGAGTTGCGCCTCTGTCTTGAGGGCGCAGATACTTGGACTAAGCATCTGCGCGTCCCTCAAATGAGCACTGCGGAACTCGAACTCGATTTATGATGCGGTCGCATCCAGCTTATCGGCTGCGCTGGTCGCCAACCCGTCGATCGGTAAGCGACCCTACCCTGGTGGGCTTTGGAAGGAACGAGGTTTCCAAATCAAGCGGGGCCTCCAAAGAAACCGGCCACCCTGTTAACGCTAATCTGCAGCCTCAGGTGCGGCCTGCCAGCCCGATATGCGAACGCCCCCTGTCACGAATGCTGGTTTACGGATTTCTTGGCGCACGAGTGCGTGATACGCCGGACGGCAGAGCCAGTAAAGAAGCCGATCGCGGTCGCCGCCATGAGCGATCCCGTTGGGTACCGGCGAATGAGGCGCCGGCAGCCGGTCAATAGGCTTCTCAGGTCATGATCCTCGACATATGACGCCGTCGCATCCAACTTATCTGCTGCGCTGGAGGCTAAGCCGTCGATGGCCTCACAACCCTGGCGGACTGTGTTACGAACCGAAGAGGCAGCGGTATGCAGCGCGCCCGCCGCTTCATCCAATTTCCTGCCGGCGGCCCGGCTCAATTCTTCCGCCCGCGCCTGGGCGTCAGACACCTTGGCGCCGAGCAGCGACGCCGTTTCCGTCAAATTCGTCATACTAAGGTCCTTTCTCGATAAGCTCCGAAAAAATTCCGGGACTAGGGCCGGCAGGTTCGCCCCAGCCCGGCGTGTGGCCTGAATCGTAGCGCCTCATGCCGGCTTGGCAAGAGTGGCTGTTTCTTTGCCGGAATTGACGTGAGCCTCTTGTGCGAGCTCGTAAGCCCGCCGGGAGTGCTCGAGCGCCTGCCGCGAATGCTCGTGTCCGGTCTGGTGTTCCCCTTTTTCGTAGTGCGCAGCCGCAGCGCGGTGAGCATGCGCGGCAAGATCGTGGTATTCAGCAGCTTTCTGGTGCGATGCGTTCATCTGAAGTCCTCAATCGCGGCATCAACTGCCAAATGGCAATTCGAGAATAATAAGCACAGCTTCCGAATAGAGATGCTCGCCTCAAACATACATAAATAACTTCAAAAGCGATGTGCAAAAGTGACCAGACTGTTAAGAAAGGTTTCCGCTATGGTTAAGAGCTTGCCGCGAGTGTGACTATCATGCCGCGGCACACGTGACGGTCGTTGTGGAGTAAGTAATTGCTCGATACCTCGCCGCCATAAGTCCCGTCAGCGTCAGATA
>DATLVQ010000327.1:0-5290 GCA_035577325.1 Bryobacteraceae bacterium
CATAAAAACGAAAAGAGTCGCCAGCGCGCCCGTATGCCGCCAGCGTCCCGACGCCCAGCCCGATGACGCCCACGCGCTGCGGGGACGAGTGGTGCGATTGCAGCGCCAGACCAGCGCCGGACTGCGGTCCGTAATAAGTGGTTGTGATACGGCTGCGTTCGGGCGTGGAGAACTGGATGCCATGCAGGATCGTACCGTTGTACAGAGCGCGCGCCTTCATCTCCGCTGCTCCCGACTCCATTACCTGCAACGTGCCGTAAAAATTCCTCGCTCGCAGCACCGTCTTGCCTGAGGAACGGAACTTCGTGCCCAACACGAACGCCAGCGCCGCCACGACGACCAAACGCGCCAGTTGCCGGGTAGAAGAATAGCCATAAAGCAGCGCCATACTCAAAATGATGCAGAGTGCGATGCCCAGCGGGAGCTCCAGATACGACGTGAAAAGGTGCGGGGCGACGAGTCCCACGACTACCGCGCCGAGCGCGCCTCCCGCAGCCACCATCAGGTAGAAGAATGCCAGCCCCTGCTTTGGCTCGGGCTTGCGCCGCGCCAGTTCGCCGTGACAGAACATGCAGCACGCAAATAGCGCTGCCAAGAAAAGCAGAATTTCCCAGTCCAGACCGCCGATTACGCCCTGACGTGCCAGCCGGAAGCTCATGGCGAACCAGGCGGGCGGCAAGATCCAGCGATATACACGCGGGCGGTACCAGCCGTCCCGGTCGAAACACAGGATGAAGCTCAACAGATACACACCCAGCGGGAGAATCCACAGGAACGGCACCGCCGCTACTTCCTGGCTCAAGTGATTCGCAACGGCGAGCCAGAGCGTTGAGGCGCAGGCGGCGAGCGCAATCCACACGACCGGTTGCGCGACTGAACCGGCAATGGGCCGCCCTTCTTCCGGCGGTTGCTTCGGTGCGGCGCGCAAGGCGGCCACGGCTGTGAGCAAGAGGAATCCAAGATATCCGACCGACCAAGCCAGAAACTGGCTCTTCAGGCTAAGGGTGGGCTCGACGCCCAGCGGATAGAACAACAGGGCCACGAGCGACGCCAAGTTGGATAACGCGAATAGTCGGTAGGGAAAGCCTGCCCGCGACTTTCGAGCGTACCAGGCCTGCAGCAGGGGTCCATTCGTGGACAGCACGAAATATGGCAGGCCGGTGGACGCCCCCAACGTCGCCAGAATTTGCAGCACCGGATAATCCGCACCGCCGAAGATCCCCCGGTTCACAAGATTTACCGGGAGCATCGTCAGGCTCAGCGCCAGCAGCGCCAGGTGTACCACGACCTGCGCCCGGCTGCTTAAGTAGCGCGTTATGGCATACGCATACAGATAACCGAGCAGCAGCGTGACCTGAAAGAAGAGCATGCACGCCGTCCACACCCCGGCGGACCCGCCAAACCACGGCAGAATGGCCTTGGCCGCCATTGGCTGCAACAGGAACAAAAGAGCGGAACTGAGGAAAATCGCCGAGGCGTAGATCCAGCGGGCGTCATTCAGGCGCATGAAAACCGACGCCCACGACTATACTTCACGAACGCCCGTTCAGGTGGATTGGTATCCGATCACGATCTTGCGCGATGATCCGGCGGTTTGCCGGCTCACGATCACTCGATCAGAAATGTGTTGGCTGATGATGCGGTCCAACTCGTATCGCCGTTCAGCGCCTCCACGCGCACGACATGCTGCTTCCCTCGTGCAGCGCCCGCAGCAATGGTGATGGTGGCGGTCATCACGTTGCCCGCGCTGTTTGACTGGATATTGCTCACGGTCACGTTGGTGTCGGGAATGCCGAACGGACTGTGCATGCGCTCGTCATTTTCCAACTGGTCGTGACCATTGCCCTGACCGGGCAGAGTGGCGGGATCGACGAAGAAAATATTGTCCGTTCCCTGCAAGTTCGTGCCATGAACGGTCAGAGTGAAAGTCGTGCCGGCGGCCGCATTGAGCGGGTCTATCGACGTGATGGTCGGTGCGTTTGCAGCGGTGCTACGGTCATTGTGGTTGTTATGATTGCTGCCTCCGGTTTCGTGCTCGCTCTGCACTGCATTGATGCGCCCGACAACTTGATTCTTGGTGAGGTCCATGAGGGCGACGGTGCCGGCCCCTTCATTGGCCACTAACAGGAAGTTATCGGTTGTGTCCACTGCGACTGCACGCGCGCCTAGATCCACGCCTACGGTTGTTGTCGACAGTCCCCCCTTGAGGCCCAATGGCGCGATGGTCACCGACCCCCCGGTCTGATCGGCAAAGTAAACCGTCGTGACGTTTACCGCGAGCCCGGTTGCGCCTCCATTGCGCGCTCCATTAACGGCCAGCGTTCCGGCGGAGCCGTTCTCCAGGTTTACGGTGAGCACCTCGGCATTAGCGCTGGCGCTCGGCACGGTCACCACGGCCAGCTTCAACGACGGGATCACAGCAATCGACGCGGGCCGCGCCGCGCCCGGCAGGGTGATCAACGTGGGGGCCGTCCCGAGACTATTCAGATTGATCACGCTGATGGTGCCATCATCCTGATTGGTGACGTACGCCTTACCCGAGGTCGCGTCCGCCGCCACCCCGCGAGGGCCGCGCCCCACCTTGACCGTGGTTACGTTGTTTGTCGTGAGGTCGATAACCGAAACGGTGTCGCTGTCCTGGTTGGCCACGACTGCCGTGTTCGCCGCTATCGCCACGTCGGTGGGCCCGCTGCCCACCGCGACCTCGGCCGAGACCAGGTAATCGATCAGGTTCAGGATGGCTACTTTGCCGCGGTCGCGCTCCGCCACCACGGCCAGCGTACCGGAACTATTCACCGCGATCGCCACCGGCTGCGCGCCTTCGGGCAGCGTCATGGTGCGCGTCACCTGGCGCTTTTGGACATCGATCACACGCACGAGGTCGTCATTTTCATCAGTTACCAGGGCCAGACTTGTCAGGGGTATGTAGGCGATATTCGAGATCTCGCGGCTGCGCCCCTGATTTTCTCCGCTCGGCGGAAATGCGCCCTGGCCAGGATTGGGCAGGATGACCACTTCCACGATATTGCTGACCTTGGTCCCGGAAGTAATAGCTAATTCCACGCGCCCCGCGCCGGCCACATCTTGCGTCAACTTCACGTTCACTTGCTGCAAAGCTGGGCAACAGGGCGTGACACCATAGAAGGTCACCGGAACGCTGATCCCGCCGACCGTCACGGTAGGCGGCGTCGAGAGATCAAGGCCGGTTGTGTAGATAGAGAGATAAGTCGGTTTGCCGTTGGTGGTGGGCGTGAAGGGGCCGGGCAGATACGGCGGGACGCCGTTCTGAATCGCCCCGTCCCTGGTCCCGGTGCCGAACGCCGAAAAAATGCCCGGACTCGAATTCGCCGCCAGTACTATATCCTTCGTCAGTCTTGCGGTTGGCGCTTGGATAATCATCGTGTAGTGCCCCGGTGCAATCGACGCTGGGATCCAGGCATTGATCTGCGTGGCGGACACGAAGAACAGAGGAAGGTTGGTGCTCCCAATGCTTACGGTGATATTTCCCAGCGTGGTCGGAAGATTTGCGAAATTGGGGGCCGTAACGGTACCGGCCGCCAGGTTCGGGCCGAAAATCGAGATGATCGCTCCCGGCGCCAAGCTTGTATCCTGCGCGAACGACGCGCCATTGACCACCCGGATACCCGCCGTGTCGGCGTGTAAGAGTTGCCAGCCAAGAAACAGTACGAGTGAGAGTCGTTTCACGCCTAGCCTCCTGAGAACCGCCCGACGAGCCAACACTTCGAGCGCAACCAGCCTGACAGCAAATTCGCACATCCAGAATGGCGCTATCTGGTTCGCAGCGCAAGGCTATCCGATGTTATGATGAAGCCCGATGGAGGAGGTAAACATGCTAACTCGCCGTGGTTTTGCGGGCATCGGCTTCGCGGCCATGGCCGGCCGCATGTTGCCCGAGGCGGCATATGCGCAGCGCGCGGCGATTCAGGGCAAGCTGCCGCCGGACATGGCGTGGCTGAACGCCAACGAGAATCCGGATGGCCCCCCACAATCTTCTATCGAAGCCATGACCAAAGTGCTGCCGGAAGGCGGCCGCTATCACTACCAGGAATTCGGCGATTTCTACGCCACGCTGGCGCGCAGTGAGGATCTGGCGCCAGAACAGATTCTTGTCGGCGCCGGCTCGAGCGAAGTACTGCACGCCGCCATTGATGCCTTTACATCGGCAACACGCCCGTTGATTACGGTCGAACCGACCTACGAAGGGCCGGTCGAAGTAGCCGGCCGCGGTCTGGGTCGCACGGTGCTGCGCACCGCGCTTGCACCGCCCTACGTTCCCGATGTCAAGAAGTTGGTGGAGAACGCCGACAAATCCGGCGGTGGCCTGATTTACCTGTGCAATCCGAATAACCCTACATCCACGATCGCGCCGAAGAAAGATGTCGCGTGGATGATCGACAACCTGCCGCCCAACACAACCGTGCTGGTCGACGAAGCCTACTCGCATTTCGCCGATTTGCCCGATTTCGAAAGCGCGCTCGGCTACGTCCGGCAGGGCAAAAATGTCGTGGTGACGCGCACGTTCTCGAAGATCTACGGCATGGCCGGATTGCGGGCCGGCTTCGCTTGCGCGCCGCCGGAGCTTATCGCCCGGATGGCGCCCTTCCGCAACAACGTGATTTCGATCGTGACCGTGCGCGCCGTGCTGGCGGCGCTGGCTGAATCAAAAACGCTTCTGCCCGAGCGCCGGAAGAAGCTTATCCGCATCCGCCGCGAGCAATGCGCGTGGCTGCGCGATCGCGGCGTTCCTTACATCGAGCCGCAAGCCAATTTTATGATGATCGACGTGGGCCGGGACGCCCGCGAGTTCATTTCCGCCATGCCGCCCAAGGGTGTCGCCGTGGGAAGACCTTTTCCCCCGTTGGATAACTTCCTGCGCGTTTCGATCGGTAGCGACCGCGACATGTCCAAATTCCGCGATGCCTTCTGGAGCATATACAAAGCATGAAATACGGCTGTGTGCTGGTTCTGCTGCTGGCCGCAAACGCGCCGGCGGAGCGGCGGGTGATCTTTCCACCGGGAGTGAAGACGGTCGGCCCCTACAGCCCTGGAATTCTCGCGGGCGATTTCCTTTATGTGTCCGGCCAGGGCGCGCGGCGCCTCGACGGCCAGATGCCCGCGACTTTCGAAGAGCAAGTAGCGCAATGTCTCGAGAACATGAAAATGATCGTCGAGACCGCCGGCCTCACGATGGAGCACGTGGTCTACACGCATGTGTATCTCGAGAACATGTCCAACTACGACGCCATGAACCGCGTCTACGCGCGCTACT
>DATLVQ010000328.1:0-4667 GCA_035577325.1 Bryobacteraceae bacterium
TCAACGCAGCCTGAATCGCCACCGTGCCGGTATTTACGCACTGCCCGTATTGCGCGGTGTGAAACGCCGCGAACTTCCTGGCGAACGCGTCGCCATGCTTGCCCGGAAACGGCTGGCCGCCCCAGTTGCGGTTGGTCAACACATCTTCCAGTGCGCACTTTTCTCCTTCGGTGTAAACGGGCCAGGGGTCGAAGCGTTTTTTCCGGACGGGCTCGCCGCCCGTAATCGCGAGTTTTCCCATTAGTGCTGTTCTTCTCCTCTACGAAATATGTGATTCTAACCTGATCTCGATCAGACTGTGGCCGAAGTCGCGAGGGTACCGAAGTGCATCAGGACATCATACGCCGCGGACGCGGCGAGCGGGGAACCGGCAACTCTTTGGCCAGATCGGCGCAGGGTCTCAGGAAGAGTTGGGTTCCATAGTGAGCCGGGCCAAATGTGCGCCATCATCCGAAAATTCGCCAATTTCGTCATCGACTCGATCACTAAGTTTGTACAAGTGAGGGCACTTTTTACCGCTTTGACACGACGTTTCTTACCGGCGCCGCACGGTGCTCCGACGCTGAAATCTCGTCAACTTGCTCACGTCATTGGTGTGGAACGTAAGATGCAGTAGCTTCCACCCGAGTGCCACTTCGACAATCTCGATTCGGCAAGGAGTAGAAACATGCGTAGAGTGTTCCGACTGAGCGCATTTCTGGTAGTCGTTTCCGCGCTAGCGTTTGCAGAGACATTTTCCGGGAAATTGATCGACGCGTCCTGCGCGGACCCGCAAAAGAGTGAAGCCTGTGCCCCGACAGCCTCCACAACAGCATTCGCCATCGATGCGAGTGGGAAAGTACTGAAACTGGATGCCGCCGGTAATACGAAGGCGGCCGAGGCAATGAAGAACAGGGAAAACAGCGCTGATCGTGCCAAGAACCCCAACAGGGAAGTTACTGCTACAGTTCAAGGCACTCTCAGTGCAGACACAATCAAAGTGGAAACGATCGAAGTGCACTAAACCTAAGAGCCGTCTCAGTTAAGTTCGGGACGGCTCCTTCACAACACAGTTCGTGAGTCCTTGCCGACAACGGCGCAGGGGATATGTGTGCCCGATTGCGCTGATGCCTTCCCCCTTGCCTTCCGAAATCCCACCCCATTGAATCTGCCGCCGCGCCGTCACATAATATGCGGAACTCAGGAGGGAGCGATGACCAAACGGGTTCTTCTCGCGGGTCTGCTTGGAGGAATTGCGATGTTCGCGTGGACATCGCTGGCGCACATGGTCCTGCCACTTGGCGACACGGGAATTAAGGAATTGCCGAATGACCAGGCCGTGCTGAGCGCCATGCACGCGTCGATCGGCCAAGCTTCGGGCTTCTATTTCTTCCCTGCCACCGGCCTGGGGCCGGACGCCACCATGAAGCAGAAGCGCGCAGCTATGGATCAGTATGCGCAGAAGCTGGCAGCCAACCCTTCCGGCATCCTGATTTACCACCCGGCGGGCGCTAAGCCCATTTCCATTGGGCAGCTTGGCACGGAGTTTCTCACCGAGCTTGTTGAGTCGCTGCTAGTGGTGATCCTGCTAGCGCAAACGCACCTCGCCAGCTTTAGCTCACGCCTGGGATTCGTCATCGGCGCGGGTGTGTTGGCCAGTATCGCGACCAATGTTTCCTATTGGAACTGGTACGGTTTCCCAGCAACGTACACGGCAGCATACATGACCACCGGCATCGTCGGTTTCATCTGCGTCGGACTGGTGGCGGCCGCGATCATGAAAGAGCAGGCTGCGGAGAAGATGGCGGACGCGGCGTAAGCGGGCGAGGGTCAAGATGGATTGCTTGTTTTAACGCCGCGCTGTATGCTCACGTCCACGGCTCGATCACCACTTTCATCGAATCCGGCGCAATCGCTTTATGGACGGCCGTCTCCACGTCGCGCAGTGGGTAGCGGTGGCTCACGAATTCGCGTAGCGGGTAATGCTTCATGTAACGCGCCATCTGGCGCATGCACGGACCATAGCTGGCCGGCTCCTCGCCGCCGACACCCATGATGCGCACGCTTTTCGAACACAGGTGCCGGTGCGGGTTGATGCCGATCTCGCCGAGGTCCGAGAAGTTTCCCGCTTCGACCAGCAGGCCGCCCAGGCGAAGCATGTCGAGCGATTCGGGAATCGCCTGCGGCACGCCGGCGCACTCGACGACCATATCGGCGCCGCGGCCGTGCGTCAAACCACGCACGATCTCGAGACGCTCGGCAAGTGTCGTCTTTCCAGCGTTGATGGCGTGATCCGCGCCCAGGCGCTTGGCGAAATCCAGCCGGTACTCCGAAAGATCCACCGCGATGATGGTCCCCGCGCCCAGCATCCGCGCCTTCATAAGAAAGCACATTCCCAGGGGACCCACACCCATCACGACCACGGTGTCGTCGAACAGGAAAGCATCATTGGGGAATGCCGACATCTGCTTGGCGCGGTCGAGGCCCACCGCCACCGCGATGACTTCGGTAAGCACGGCGACTTCAGCCGGCAAATCGTCGGGTACGCGTACCAGAAAACTACCGGGCAAAATATAAATGTATTGTGACCATCCGCCGAAAATGTGCGGCGGATCGGCGGCGCTCAAATTGTTGCCGTAATCCGTCATGTTCTGGCAGAAATAGTAAGGGAAATCGTGCGTGCAGTAGTAACATCTGCCGCAACAAACATTCGCGCCGGCCACGACACGGTCGCCAACCTTGAGCGGGATGCCCTCGAAGTCGTCATACTTGCCATCGCCGCCGATGGCTGCCACCGTGCCCACATTTTCGTGCCCCTGAATGATCGGAAAAGGAATCTTCTTCCCGTCCCCGTTGCCGGAGTATTGAGTTGTGTACCCCTGATAAGTATGCTTGTCGGTCCCGCAGATTCCCGACATATCCATCTTCACAAGCACGCAACCAGGTCGCGGCTCGGGCAGCGGGTACTCGCGCAATTCATATCTTCCGGGTTCGACAAGTGTGGCGGCCAGCACGTCCATGCAGGGCTACTTTAGCAGTCTGTGGCGGGACAGGGCAATGCAGCGGGCATGCAAATCCTGCGCGCAGCGGATGCAGAAGGTATCCTCGGCAGGCGCGCTAGCGCTTGTTGGCCTAGAACTGCTTGCGCTCGTTGTGAGTTCGGCGTTAAACCGAGGCTCTCAGTTCGATCCCGTCATTCGGCGCGTGCACGAGGCCTTGCTAGCCAGTTTTCAGGGCTCCTGAGACGTAGTGATACAATCTCCCCAAATGCCGGTGCAAACATTTCAGAGCGCGTCGACTCGGGCCGAAGTGCCGCCTAAAGGCCCTGTTCAACAGCGCTACCTGGCGCTGGATGCGTTTCGTGGCTTCATTATGCTTGTCCTCGTGTCCGGAGATTTCGGTCTGGCTGCGCTAGCCCAACACCGTCCGGCATTCGCAGGCATCGCCAAACAGTTCGAACATATGCCTTGGGAGTGGATCACCTTCTGGGACCTGATCCAGCCAGCGTTCATGTTCATGGTGGGCGTAGCCATGCCTTTCGCGCTGGCTCGCCGCATGGAGCAGGGCGTCACAAGGCGCCAGTTCTTCTGGCACGTAGTGGCACGAAGTTTCCGGCTGATCCTGATGAGCCAGATCCTGATTTCGATCGGGGAGGGCAGGCTGAGCTTCCAGCTCATCAATGTGCTGGCGCAGATCGGCATCACTTATTTTCTTTGCTACCTGATCATGCAGCTCAAGTTTCGCTGGCAGGCGGCGATTGCGGTTCTGATACTCGCAGGCTATTGGGCGCTGTTTGTGGCGTTTCCGGGAACCGAGGGTCCTTTTCTCTCGAAGACAACAAACGTCGGTGCTGTAATCGACACCTATGTCTTCGGACACCCAAATTCGGATGACTGGACCACGATCAACTTCCTCACCAGCACTGTGACTACACTGTTCGGTGTCTGGACGGGGCAACTGCTGCAAAGCAGCCGATCAAATGACGAGAAGATGCGGATCATCGCGATCTCAGCCGTTGTATGTCTCGCGCTCGGGCTGATCATCCACCCTTGGAATCCCATCATCAAGCGTATCTGCACGACATCGTTCACCCTTTACAGCACGGGCTGGGTTCTCATGATGCTCCTGGCCTTCTATTGGTTCGTCGAAGTAAGGGGCTACGTGAAGTGGACCTTTCCGCTAGTCGTGATCGGCGCAAATTCGATTTTCATTTATTCGGTGCACATGGTGCTGCAGGGATGGCTCAATCGGGCTGTCGGGGTATTCACAATGGGTTTCGCCTGGCTCGGAGACTTCGCTCCGGTTGCCCAATCTTGCGCGGTTCTGCTGCTCATGTGGTATTTCTGCTACTGGCTTTATCAGCGAAAGATTTTCTTCAAACTCTAGCCCGTTGCCACCAGCGCGGCGACCATCCGACTCGGTTACCGTTGGCCAAGATCCTCGCGGGTTTCCCTCCAAACAGGATTGGAAGCCCGCTGTGGAGGAATATCGGAAAGCATTCAACGCGATCTCGCAGCTCCGGCCACTTCGGGAGTTACAGTGCAATGAAGCAAATCACGCCCTTGATCTCGGTTGTTCCCATACTCGTTATGATCGCTTTGTTTCACCGCATAGAGGCGCAGTCAGTGACTGAGCCCGAGCTTACATTAGATACGACAATCGTACAGTTCGAGGCGACCGGCACCTTC
>DATLVQ010000329.1:0-6721 GCA_035577325.1 Bryobacteraceae bacterium
CAGCACCTGCTGAAACGGCGGCGCCAGAAAGAGCACGGCCAATGCCAGGAAAATCACGCCGAAAATCGGAAGTGTCACGCGGTCTCGCCTGCGCGCCGGATGCAGCCCGTGATAAATGGCGAGGGCGCCAACAGCCGCGAACAGCGCCACTGGAACGTAGTTGGAGCCCCACTCGACCGGGAAAAGCGGCTGCCATCCGCCCAGGAAAAGCACCGCCGTGATGCAAGTCACTGTCACCATGTTGGCGTATTCCGCCATGAAGAACGCCGCGAATTTCATACTGCTGTATTCAGTGTGGAAGCCCGCCACCAGCTCATTTTCAGCTTCCGGCAAATCGAAGGGCACGCGATTGGTTTCGGCGAATCCGGCGATTACGAAAACAAAAAAACTGACGATCTGCGGCAGCACGTTCCAGTGTAGAATCGAGCCGGCCTGCTTCTGGACGATTTCGCGCAGGCTCAGGGTATTGGCCAGCAGCAGGGGCGCGGCAATGGCCAAGCTCAGCGGCAATTCATAGCTGATCATCTGCGCGGAGCTTCGCAAGCCGCCGAGCAGCGCATATTTATTGTTCGACGCCCATCCCGCAAGCGCGATGCCGTAAACGCCCATGGAACTCACAGCCAGAATGAACAGCAGGCCGATATTGAGATCGGCGAGCTGCATCCATGTGGTGTGGCCGAAAATCTGGATTTCCGCGCCGAACGGAATCACGGAAATGGAAATCAGCGACATGGTGACCGCAAGGAAAGGGGCGAGCAGATAGACAAACTTGTTGACGTACGGCGGGATCAAGTCTTCTTTAGTAATGAGCTTAATCACGTCCGCGAGCGGTTGCAGCAACCCGTGCGGGCCCACGCGCGACGGCCCGAGACGCACCTGAATATGAGCGATCACCTTGCGCTCGACCCACTGCAAATAGGCCAGCGTTGTCAGAAGGACGAACGCGACAATCGCCGCTTTGATGATGCTGATGACGAAGAATTCCATCAGCCGTTGCGCCGTCTTTCGAGAACAGAATTCAACATCTTAGAATAGCGTCCCAGCGTACCCGAAGTGAACAGATTGTCGTGCGCCGAGCGGATGAGATCGGGGCGGCTCTCGACAGGAACGCGGCCATTCACCGGCATGGTCCGGGCCGCGCCGCCGGTGTCGATGGCGGCCAAGTCGATTTCATACCCACGCACGGTGCTGCGAATCTCATTAAAGACGTCGCCAGGAAGCCAGGGGCCCATGTCGCGCGCCGCACCCATTTCTTTGGCGATCAGGCCAATGATTTCGAGGTCGGGTTTTGCGCCCATAGTCTGGGCGGCCTTTTTCAGCCGCTGCACCTCGCCGCAGACGTTGGTGACCGTGCCGTTTTTTTCGTAGGCGGACGCGGCGGGCAGCACGATATCGGCGGCCGCCGCGGTTTCCGTCAGAAACATCTCCTGCACCACGAGGAAAGCATTCTTCGCCGGCGTGGCGTTCTTCAGGGGGTTGGCGCCAACAACCCACAGCACGTCCAGACTCTCTGCCGCGAGCATGTCGCCCACGGTCATGCCAGCCTGGCCGGACGGTTTGTATCCTGGCAGCAGCTCCGGCATCAGCCCCATGTCCGCCGCGCCGCGCGAATTCGAATAATCGACCAGGGGCACGTACTGCACGGGAATTCCCAGACTCGCGCCGAACGCAACCAGCTTGCGGACCAGATCGCCTGTTATGACGTCGCCGTAAACGATCACCAACTCCGGTTCGGCTTTGAGCTTGTCGCGCAGGGATTCGATGGCCCCCAGCTCCGTGCCTGGCTGCGCGCGCAATGCAGCGGCGGCATAGCTATCCTCGCGGACGGGCTTAGCGGTAACTACGTAAACGTGCGCCTGGTGGTGACGGTAATTCGCACGGATCTGAAAAGCGAGGAACGGCTGTTCGAGCGCCAGGTCGGCGCCCACGACCAGCACGGCCTTCTTCTCGTAAAGGTCGAGCGTGGTGGCCAGCGCATTCGTGGAGCCGCTTACGGCATCGAGCAACGTGACAATGTCGCCCGTGCGGTGGTGGTCGATGTGGTTCGTGCCCAGCACCCCGCGCGCGAATTTCTGCAGGTAGTAATTTTCCTCGTTAGTCGTGTGGTTGGAGCCGATCACGCCAAAGCTGCCGCCCCGCGCCTTCACTTCCTGAAATTTCCTGGCGACCGTTTCGAGCGCCGCAGCCCAGGAGACCGGCTCGAGCTTGCCGTTCACGCGCACCAGCGGCGATTGCAGGCGGTCCGGATGATCGTGGAAATCGAAACCGTAGCGGCCTTTAATGCAGAGGTATTCGCCGTTGATGCCGGAGCGGTCGCGATTGTTGCCTCGAATGATCTGGTCGTTGCGCACGCCGAGCGTGGTCTTGCAGCCGTTGGAGCAGTGCGTGCAAATGGTGCCCACGTGCTCCATTTCCCACGGACGCGTTTTATAGCGATACGTTCCACTCGTGAGCGCGCCGACCGGGCAGATGTCAACGCACATGCCGCACTCGTCGCACTCCAGATGGTCGCCATGATTGGGCGCGATTTCAGAAACCGCCCCGCGATTGACTACGCCGAGCGCGCTCACGCCCATGCCCTCGCCACAAATGCGCACGCAGCGGAAGCAGAGAATGCAGCGCGGGCCGTCGTAGAAAACGACGGGCGACCACTGTTTCTCGTCGACGTGAATCTTGTGCTCGGTGAAACGGCTCTCTCCCGCTCCGTAGCGGAATACCATGTCCTGCAGCTCGCACTCGCCGCCTTTGTCGCATACCGGACAATCGAGCGGATGATTAGTAAGCAGGAATTCGAGCGTGTACTTGCGCGCCTGGCGTACTTGCTCCGATTCAGTCCGCACTACCATGCCCTCGGCCACGGGCAGCGTGCAGGCCACCATCAGCTTCGGCGCTTTTTCCACCTCGACCAGGCACATGCGGCAGGCCGCTTGCAGCGCGAGGCCTTCGTAATAGCAGAACGACGGGATCTCGATGCCGTTGCGCTTGGCGGCCTCAATTACCAGCGTTCCCGCAGGCGCTTCAATCAGCCTGTCGTTGATCGTGAGTTTGACGAGATCAGCCATTTTTCTAACGCCGGGCCGCTGAGACGCCGAGGAAGAACGTCATGCCATCACCAACTGCGAGGCTTTCTCATACGGGCACGGTTTCCCATCCAGATGCGCTTCGAACTCCTCGCGGAATTTCTCGACGATGGAAACAGTGGGCAGCGCGGCGGCATCGCCTAACGGGCAGAAGGTGCGGCCCAGCATGTTCTTGGCGAGATCGCCGATCAAGTTGATATCGTCGCGGCGGCCCATGCCATCGTGGAAACGCGTGAGGATTTTGCGCAGCCAGGCCGTCCCTTCGCGGCACGGAATGCACCAGCCGCAGCTTTCGTGTGCGTAGAAGCGCATGATGCGGAGCGCCACCTTCACCATGCAAGTACCTTCGTCCATAATGACTACGCCACCCGAGCCGAGCATGGTTTTCTTCCTCGCCATGGCGTCATAGTCCATGGTCAAACCTTCGCACTCGGCCGCGGTGAGCACCGGGCAGGACGATCCGCCCGGAATGAACGCTTTCAATTTTTTTCCGTTGCGGATGCCGCCGCCAACCTCGTTGATCATCTTGTCCACGGGAAAACCGAGTGGCAGTTCGTAGACACCGGGTTTGTTGACGTGCCCGGTGAGGCATGTGAGCTTCGTCCCTCCGGCTTTCTGTATGCCCAGAGCCGCGAAAGCCGCGCCGCCATCCCTCAGAATGGCCGGCACGGCGCAGTAGGTCTCTACGTTGTTCAGAATCGTCGGGCACTGGAACGCGCCCACGACAGCCGGAAAAGGCGGGCGGATGCGGGGAATGCCGCGCTTGCCCTCGAGCGATTCGAGCAGCGCCGATTCTTCGCCGCACTCATAGGCGCCCGCGCCTGTGTGCGTGTAGGCGTCGAACGAAAAATTCGAGCCGAGCAGATTCTTTCCTAGATATCCGCGATCGTATGCTTCGGCGATGGCTTTGTCCAGAATCTCGATCAGGTAGCGATACTCGCCGCGCACGTAGATATAGCCCGCGTGCGCATCCACCGAGAGCGCGGCAATCAGCATGCCCTCGAGCAATTGATGCGGGTCGTTTTCGATGAGAACGCGGTCTTTGCACGTACCCGGCTCGCTCTCATCGGCATTCACCACGATGTACTTAGGCTTGGGTGACGTGCGCGGTACGAAGCTCCACTTCATGCCGGTAGGAAATCCGGCGCCGCCGCGGCCGCGGAGGTTCGAGACTTTCACTTCCTCGATAATCTCCTCGGGTTTCATGCCTAGAGCTTTCTGGAACGCTTTGTAGCCGTCCGTCGAGAGGTAAGTGTCGATCGACGCCGAATTCGGCAGGCCGAAACGGCGGCTCAGCACTTTCACTTCGAGCGGGCTCGGTTCGTTATAGAGCATGCGCTATTGCGTCTTCCTAAGGCCGTCAAGAATCTGGTCCAGCGTCTCGGGCGTAACTTTGTGATAGAAGTCGTAGTTCACCTGTATGGCCGGGGCCCAGGAGCACGCACCGATGCACTCCACCTCCTCGAGCGAAATCTGGCCGTCGGGTGTAACCTCTTTATGTCCGATGCCGAGCCGGGCGCAGGCGTGATTCCAGAGATCCTCGCCACCGGTTAACAGGCAACTGATATTGGTGCAGATTTGCACATGCGCTTTGCCGAGCGGCTTGCGGTGCAGCATCGAGTAATAGGACAGCACCTCTTCGACCTGCAGCGGCGTCACGCCCAGACGCTTCGCCACTTCCTCAACCAGCGCCTGCGTCACCGCGCCGATCTCGTCCTGCGCGTACAGCAGCATGGGGACCATGGCCGAACGCTGGCGGCCCGCCGGGTAACTGGTGAGCAGTTTGGCGAATTTGGCTTCGAGCTGTGGTGAAAAAGTCATGCCGTCTTTATCGGTCCGCGTCTCCCAACACAAAATCCATGCTGCCGATGGAGGCGATCACGTCGGCGATCAGCGTGCCTTGAATCATGCACGGAATGGCTTGCAGGTTGCCGAAGCTGGGGCCGCGCACGTGCACACGGTAAGGGTTCGCCGTGCCATCGCTGACTACGTAATAGCCGACTTCCCCGCGCGGCGATTCGATGGTCTGGTAGACTTCGCCGGCGGGCACGCGAAAGCCCTCGGTCACGATCTTGAAGTGATAGATCAGCGCCTCCATCTGGGTCTTCATCTTTTCGCGATCCGGCAACACCACGTGCGGCGCATCCGCGGTCCAGCGCCCCTCCGGCATGCCTTCAAGCGCCTGCTTGACGATGCGCGCGCTCTGCCGCATTTCCTCGATGCGCACCAGGTAGCGCGCGTAAACGTCGTTTTCGGTTCGCGTGGGAACTTCAAAATCGAACTTTTCGTAGCTGGAGTACGGTTGCGATTTGCGCATGTCCCACTTCAACCCCGCCGCGCGCAGCATAGGACCGGTGACGCCCAAGTCCAGCATGTCCTCGAGTGAAATTCTGCCCACTCCCTGCGTGCGGCCAATCCAGATGCGGTTGTTGGTGAGCAGCTCTTCGTACTCATCCACGCGGCTCGGGAAGACATCGATGAAAGTCTTGATGCGCTTCTGCCAGCCACGCGGCGGCTCGAGCGCCAAACCGCCAATACGGAAATAGCTGGTCATCATGCGCTGGCCCGAATACATTTCGAAGATGCGCAGAATGTCTTCCCGCTCGCGGAAGCAGTAGAGGAATACCGACATAGCACCGATGTCGATGGCGTGCGTCCCCAGCCATACGAGGTGGCTGTTGAGGCGCGTCAACTCGGTGAGCATAACGCGCGTCCACTGCGCCATGGGCGGGATCTCGATCCCTAGCAGCTTTTCGACCGCCAGGCAGTAGCAGAGATTGTTTGAGAGCGGGGCAAGATAATCGATGCGGTCGGTGAGCGTCACCCCCTGCTGATAATTCTTCACCTCAAATTCTTTTTCGATGCCGGTGTGCAGATAACCGATGTCCGGCTGCGAGGCCACGATGGTCTCGCCATCCAGATCGAGCACCAGGCGTAGCACGCCGTGCGTGGAAGGATGCTGCGGGCCCATGTTGAGCGTCATGCGGCGCGGGCGCGCGTCCACTTCTGGAGCCTGTTCGGCCGGTTCGGTCTCTACTAGTGTCACGCCCGGAATATCGCCTGCGCCCATGTCTAAACCCGGTTCCCCGTCACGGGATAATCCTTGCGCAACGGATATCCTTCCCAATCTTCCGGCAGCATGATGCGGCGCAAATCGGGATGGTTGCGAAAGCGGATGCCGAACAGATCGAAGGTCTCGCGCTCGTACCAGCCGGCGCCGCGCCAAACGGGCGTGACGGAATCGATCTCCGGATTCGCGCCCGCGAGGCGGCATTTCAATCGCAGCCGTTCGTTGCGCTCGGGCGAATGCAAGTGATAAACCACTTCGAAGCGCGGCTCCTCTGGATACCAGTCGACTCCCGTCACCGTGCTCAATCGCACGAAATTCTGCGCCTGCTTCAGGTAGGCGCAAACGTCTACAATGTGCTCTGCGGCGATTTCGAGTGTCAGCTCGCCCCGGTCGAATTTGCCGCCAAGCACGATGGCATCGGGCGCGTTGTTCAATAGCGCCGCCACCACAGGATAATTTTTCACCTCGTCGGGAATCATCGGCTGCCGCCTTCGTCCGGCCGGTCCGAATACGACCAGTCGAGCGCTCCCTTCTTCCAGATGTAGAAGAAGCCGCAAAGGATCAGAATGAT
>DATLVQ010000330.1:0-10901 GCA_035577325.1 Bryobacteraceae bacterium
AAGCCCGCTTCATGAAACTCGAGTGGCGCGACAGCGGCGACCCGGTCGACGCCCAGTTCCCCGTCTACCTCACCACCGGCCGCGTCGTCAGCCAATACCTCTCCGGCACGCAGACCCGCCGCATCGGCGCCCTCGTCGATCAATACCCCGAACCCAAGCTCGAAATCCACCCGCGCCTCGCAGACCAGCACGGGATCCAAAACGGCGATTGGGTCGAGATCACCACCCGCCGTACCTCGATCCGTCTGCAAGCGATGGTCGTGCGCACCATTCGTCCCGACACCGTCTTCATCCCCTACCACTGGCCAGGTGGCCGCAGCGCCAACCGCCTCACCCACCGCACGCTCGACCCGCGCAGCAAGATCCCCGAGTATAAGGTCTCGGCCTGCTCTCTGCGAAAGGCCGATCAGCCGCCACAGTGGGCGCATAGCCGCATGGTTCAAATCGAGCACAGCGGTAATGGAGGCGCGCGCTGATGTTTGGGATGGAATTCTACGTCGATCCGTCCCGCTGTATCGGCTGCCAGTCTTGCGTGCAAGCTTGCGAGGAATGCGAGACCCACCGCGGCTATTCTATGATCCAGTTTGATTTTGTGGATCGGCGCGAGAGCACCGCCACTGCCGCGTACGTCTGCTGGCACTGCGACGATCCGACGTGCGCTCAGGTCTGCCCAGCTGACGCGATCAAGAAATACGACGACGGGATCGTCGGCTCTTCGCTCAAACCGCGTTGTATCGCGTGCTCCAATTGCGTGCTGTCCTGTCCCTTCGGCATCCCTAAGCTAATGGCGCCGCAGGAACAGATGATGAAATGCGACATGTGCTACGACCGGACGTCGGCCGGCAAGCGTCCCATGTGCGCGACCGTGTGCCCCAGCCAGGCTCTGGCTTATGTGCGGCCGGAGCAGATCGCGCGTGAGCGGCGGGAACAGCCCGTGAACACTTTCTATTTCGGCAATCAGAAGATCACAACTAAAGTTTTCATGATGGCGCCGCGAGACCAGGATTCGGTTTCAATCGATGTTGCGGATTACACGTGGGAGGGGACAGATGCGCTGGTTCGGCAGACCCAATAACAAGCCGCTCTGGCAGGACGAATTCTCGGTGTTCACCGCCGATGAGCGCTACGTGAGCCGCCGGCAGTTGGCAAAGTTCTTGACACTGACCAGTTTTAGCATGTTTGTGGGCAATGCCTGGATACTGCTCCGCTCATGGCTGTACAAATTGCCGTCCTACACTGCACGGCCCGTGGGGAAGGCTGACGACGTCCCGGTCGGTGGCGCCAGGATCTTCCAGTATCCAGGGCCTGATAGCCCATGCATTCTGATGCGGACAGGCGCTGATTCTTACGCCGCCTACAGCCAGGTGTGCACGCACCTTTCGTGCGCAGTCTACTATTCAAGCGAGCGTAACCGCCTGGAGTGCCCGTGCCACAACGGAGCCTTCTCGGTTGCGGATGGATCGGTCGTGCAGGGACCACCCCAGCGCGCTCTGCCTCGCGTGGTCATCGAACGGCAAGGGGAAACACTCGTGGCTCTCCGTGTGGAATCGGGAGGGCAAGTATGAGCCCGCCGCACCAGAACCGGGGCTTAACGGCTATTGATGGCGCAATGGCCCTAATCGTGATACTGCTGATGGTCCAGATCTGGCTGCTCTCGGCCACGGTAGAGGCATTTCTGGGAGGCCATCGCGAGACCGCCCTGCCGGGCGCGATTGTCTCGGGCATCATTTTTGTTGCCTGTTTCGGTTTGTTCTGTTTCGTGGACCAGGTGGATCGCGATGTCAGGCGGTGAGCGCATCACGTGCGCGCTCTCGGCACTTGGCAGGATGAAAAGAATGACGGGTCTTCCATCGGATTCACTACCAACGGCTTGGCGCGAAGCGCCGGGCGCCAGCCCGACGCCATTTTCGACTGTCTGGATTCAGGCGCACGGTCACGCACAGTTGTTCGGTTGGGTGACGAGTTTCATACTGGGCATCTGACTATACGCCTTTCCGAAATTTCGCGGCCGCCCTCTCCGATTGCTAGCTGTTGGATGGCTCATGTTCGCGATGTGGACCCTCACCGTAGCCGTCCGCTGGTTCTCCGCGGTATCATCCTGGCACTGGAAATTCCTATGGCCCGCGAGCGCCGTGCTTGAGTTGGCAGTCGCGCTCTTGCGTGTTGCAATCAACGGCACCCCGGGGCATCCCGCCATAACATGACTTGAACGAAGCCGCTGACGGCGGACGCTTCGCGTTTGGTAATTACCAGCAGGGGTGCCGAGAGCAGTAGTGTCGGGTCACAGGAAAGGAGGTCCCTGTGACCCATTTACGAAAACGGATGCTGGAGGAACTCCAGCGCCGTAACTATTCCCAGAGTACGATTGAAAGCTATCTCCATGCGGTCGAGGATTTCGCCAAGTTTTTTGGCAAGCGCCCCGATCAACTGAATGTGGAGCACATCCGTCGCTATCAGCTTCACCTGGTGCAACACCGGAAACTCGCCACCAACACCGTCGTGGTTCGCATGTCGGCGTTGCGGTTCTTCTTTGTCAAAACACTAAAACGTCCGTACGTGCGGGAGGACTTACCGTTCCCAAAACGTCCCAAGCGGCTTCCCATGGTGCTGAGTCAGGAGGAGGTGACGCGATTGATCGACTCCGCCAACAACCTGTTCCATCGCGCCATCCTTACGACCCTCTACGGCACGGGACTGCGCCGAGCCGAACTGTGCCGGTTAAAAGTAGGTGATATCGACAGCCGCCGCATGATCGTCCATGTTCACCAGGGCAAAGGCAACCGCGATCGCGACCTGCCGCTGACGCCGAAATTGCTGGAGACATTGCGCGAGTACTGGCGTTGGATGAAGCCCAAAACCTATTTATTTCCCAGTGGGCTGAGGAGCCGCCGCGCTGACCACCCGATCACCTCCAAAGCCATTTGGCACGCGGTCCGCGGAGCCGCGAAACGTGCCGGCATCGATAAGCCGGTGACGCCACACACGCTGCGCCATAGCTGGGCCACGCACCTGCTCGAAGGCGGTGCCGATCTGCGTACCATCCAAGTCTTGCTCGGTCACTCGGATCTGGAACACACCACCGTCTATCTGCACCTATCGCACCGCCACCTGCAGGCCGTCACTAATCCTTTAGAGACCCTGCCGGTTTCCGGCCTCGACCGTGTCCCACGTTCGCGAAGGGGTTTGAAAAAATGAGCCGGCCCACCGTGGAGGTGGCCGACATTGTTCGCGCGCAGGGCGATCCGTTCGTGGACCGGCACCAAAGCTGGCTGGATTACCAACAGCTCAAAGTGCTTCGCGCCATCCGAAACTGCCGCACGGCGGCGCTCGGTGGACATGTGGATGCTTGTCCGCGTTGCGGCTTCAAGGCCATCTCGTTTAACTCCTGCCGAAATCGCCACTGTCCAAAGTGCCAAGCACAAGCGCGTCAACGTTGGCTGGATGCACGCGAGCAACAACTGCTCGCCACCAGCTACTTTCATCTGGTTTTCACACTGCCACACGAGTTGAGTACGCTCGCCAGGGAGAACCCGCGGGTTCTCTACGCGCTGTTATTCTCCACCACCGCCGCTACGTTACTGGAGGTCTCGTCTGATCCTCGGCATCTGGGTGCCGAGATTGGATTCTTCAGCATTCTGCACACATGGGGACAAAACCTGTCGCATCATCCCCACGTGCATTGTGTTGTCCCGGCGGGAGGACTTTCCCGGGATCACTCCCGCTGGATCCGTCCACGGTATGCGTTCTTCTTACCGGTGAAGGTCCTCAGCCGCGTCTTCCGAGGCAAGTATGTTTCCGGCCTTCGCCGGCTCTATCGCCAGCACCAACTGCGCCTGGATGGTCCACTCGAACCGCTGCGAGACCCGAAACGTTTCGCCGCATTCTTGCGCACGCTGTTTCGCCAGGACTGGGTCGTTTACGCCAAACGGGCCTTCGGCGGGCCGGAGCACGTTCTTCGCTATCTCGGCCGCTACACCCATCGCGTTGCCATCTCCAATCACCGCCTTCTGGCATTCGATGGAGAGCGCGTCACATTCCGGTGGAAGGACTACGCGCACGACAAAAAGCACCGCAAAATGACTCTGGCGGCGACGGAGTTCCTCCGCCGCTTTGTCCAGCATGTACTGCCCAGAGGCTTCGTCCGCATCCGATACTTTGGCTTCCTCGCCCATCGCCAACGTCAGGCGTTGCTGCCCATATGCCAGCAGTTGATGGGTGCGTCGCCGGCTGCCCCTTCACTGCCTGCAACGCAAAGTGGGCCTTTCTGGTCCTGCCCGCACTGCGGCACTCCGATGCGTCTCATAGAAAAACTGACGGCCACTCGGATCGTGCAGCGGCGCGCGTGCCTCGACAGCTCTTAGATCCCGCAACAACTCGAATACACGAGAGGTATTGTCAGGGCGCACCCTACCAGTGTGTTCGCTCACTGGTGTTGCTCTCGCGCGCGGCCCCCGGGCCCTCTCCTCGAGCCCCGCTCAGCTTGCATCTCGACCACCAGTTCCACGCATTTCTCACCAGATCACTCGCCGACGCCACACCCCGAAAGTACCAAAACCCGATTGAAACTCCATAACGTCGCGTCCGCCGCAAACGTCAGCGGCTTCCTTCAAGTCCCTCTATCGAAAGTGCCTCGGCCCGAACATACCCACACACCCGTAAGTTTCACTGCCGAGGCACTTCCGATACAGACCTAACGACTTCCTGCCCGCGTCGTAAGCGGCACCTTTCCGAGACCTGCCCACGCTGAGGGTCACTGGCTCGCGGCTTCCGGCGCGATCAAGATTTATTGCGCGACTGACTTGTCAAAGTACCGTATGGCGACGCTAGTCTACTGAATTTTCTGGCAGAATTGAATGAATTCAGCAATCTTGAAAAGGGCTTGGAACGATGAAAGTTCCCTATGCGAAGAAGTGGCAGAAGGAAACAGATAAGCTACGCCAGATCGCGCTCGACTGCGGCCTGACCGAAGAACTCAAGTGGGGCAAACCGTGCTTCACCTTTCTGAAGAAAAACGTGGTGATCGTGATCCCGCTCAAGGAGTCGTGCGCGTTTTCGTTCTTCAAGGGCGCACTGCTCAAAGATCCAAAGCACGTTCTCCAAAGAATTGGAGAGCATACGCAGGCCGGGCGATGGATTAAATTCACATCGCTTCGGGAGATTGCGGCCCTGCGATCGACCCTGAAGGATTACCTCTACGAAGCCATCGAATTGGAGAAGTCGGGGAAGAAGATAGACCTGAAGAAACCTTCAGAGCCCCCCATTCCTGAGGAGTTGCAGAAGAGACTGGATGACGACGCGGTTCTCAGGTCGGCATTCGCAACGCTCACACCAGGCCGGAGGAGATCATACATTTTCCACATCTCATCTGCGAAGCAGGGAAAAACCAGAGCGGCGCGGGCGGAAAGGTGCGTGCCAATGATCCTGAGTGGGCGTGGGTTCAATGAGTCGCCGCACTGAGGCTGGAGTCGAATGGAACACGGCCCGGGCCATCTCTACGTGCGTTCCCCGCGCCACAACCGTTGCTCGGCTGCTAAACGCTAGACCGTGTCCTTGGCGTGTATGGATATTCTGGCTTCCGCCGTGGGTCGAAGATCACACGAGAAGTTGACCATAAACGTGTTGTGCAAGCGTCCAATATCGGATCGGCCCGAATCCGTAAACGTGGTGGCTTCGCTCCACAACTAGTGAAAATTACCGCCCCACAGTGGTTGCATCTGGTATCAGCACCACGGGATTCGACGATCGAACCCAACTGCGCCTGCGCCTCCCCACGTGAGCCCCGTCGCGGTAAGATCGTCAGTCATGGGAGTACCCGTTTGGGTCCTGGCCATAGCGGTAGCCGCTTCGATCGCACGTGCTCAATCCCTGCCAGCACAGGCCGCGGCGATTCTCGAAAAGCACTGCGTGCAATGTCATGGCGAAAAGATGGCCATGTCAGGACTGCGGCTCTTGAGCAGTGAGCAGATTCTGCAGGGCGGAAAACATGGGCCGGCCGTAAAGCCGGGCAGTCCTCAAGATAGCCTGCTATTCCAAGCCGTTACGCACGTAGGGAAAATCTCCATGCCTCCGGGTGGCAAACTCGACGCCGCTGACATCGAGGTTCTCCGCGACTGGATCAGCAAAGGCGCGGAGTGGCCCACGGAAAGCATTTTTCCTCGAGCCGAGAAACGGTCCGGCTGGTGGGCTTTTCGTCAACCGAAACGTCCGGCCGTTCCCAATGTTCCGGGCGCGACCACGCCGGTCGATGCCTTCATCTTCGACAAGCTGCATTCAACCAGCATCCAGCCTGCGGCGGAAGCCGACCGCCTCGCCCTCATCCGCCGAGCCAGTTTTGATCTGCACGGACTTCCACCCACGCCCGAACAGGTGCGCGCGTTTCTCAGCGATCAATCGCCAACCGCCTGGGAGAAGCTTATCGATTCGCTGCTTGCCTCGCCGCGCTATGGAGAAAAATGGGGCCGGTACTGGCTCGATCTGGTGCGTTATGGCGACACTTCCGGTTTCGAGCAGGACCCGTACACGCTCGACGCCTGGCGCTATCGCGACTACGTGATTAAGTCCTTCAATGACGACAAACCCTACGATCGTTTTGCAAAAGAGCAGATCGCCGGAGACGAACTCTGGGCGGACAACCCGGAGGCGCGCACCGGCACTGGCTACTATCGCGTCGGCACCAATCGCGACATGCTTTTCAAGGTCGAGGATATCAACCAGGTCGAAAAGCTTACTGATTATGTGGATACGACTTCATCGGTTTTCCTCGGCCTCACCGTGGGTTGCGCGCGCTGTCACGACCACAAGTTCGATCCCATCTCGCAGCGCGATTTTTATCGTATGCAGGCCATCTTCGCGCCGGCTGTCAACGATCGCGTTTTTCTTGAATATAATGAGGCTCGTTTTTACGACATCGAGGCGAACTCCCGCGAATTCAAGCTGCGACAGATCGGCGACGAGATCAGCCGGCTGCAGAAGCCTTATCGCGAGCGCCTGCGAAATCAGAAAATCGAGACGCTTCCTGTTGATGTGCAGGAGGTCCTGAAGCTGACAGCGGGCAAGCGTACCAGCCAGCAGGAAGCCCTGGCATTACAAAACGAAGATAAGGTTCGGGTCACCGACGATGAGGTCCGCGCCGCGCTCTCGCAGGCCGATGCCGAACGGCTGCACGCATGTGAGAAGCGCCTGGTTTCGATGTTCGCGGGCTATAGCCCGCCTCCCATGGCGCCGGGGATCATCGACGTTGGCCGCGAAGCGCCGCGTACCTACATCGCATTGCGGGGCAATCCTGCTTCGCCCGGCGACGAGGTAGGGCCGGGATTCCTGACGGTGCTTGGCGGCGGCGATGTGCCTGACCCACCACTGCATGCCAAGACCACGGGCCGGCGCAAAGCGCTCGCTGAATGGATCGCGCGCCCGGAGAATCCGCTGTTCGCCCGCGTCATGGTGAACCGGATCTGGCAATTTCACTTCGGTTCAGGTTTGGTGAAGACTTCCAGCGATTTCGGAACGCGTGCGGGGACGCCATCTCATCCGGAGCTTCTCGATTGGTTGGCCGCAGAGTTTGCGGATCGCAAATGGTCGATCAAGGCCATGCACAAGCTCATCATGATGTCGGATACATATCGCCGCGGAGCGAACGCAACCGATTCGGCGCGCAGCGACGATCCCGGCAACGTTTTGCTTTCTCACATGACCCGTCGGCGCCTGACAGCCGAAGAGATTCGCGACGCGGTACTTGAATCGAGCGGGAACCTAAATTTGAAAATGGGCGGAGTTCCGGTCGTACCGCCTCTCGATACCGAGGAGCTCTACGGCATCATCGGCAAGCCGGAATCAGCCTGGGTAGTGACACCGAATCCGGAAGAGCACACGCGCCGCAGTATTTACCTATTGCAGCGCCGTACCTTCCAGCACCCTATGTTTGCCGCGTTCGACGCACCAGATGGCGTGCTGTCTTGCTCGCGCCGCAACGAAAGCACCACCGCCCCCCAATCGCTCACCCTGCTCAACAGCCGATTCATGCTGGAACAGGCACGCGCGCTCGCGTCAAAAGTCACGACCATCGATGAGGCGTGGTGGCGCATTCTCGACCGTGACCCGACTCCGCAGGAACGTGCCGCAGCCACCGAGTTCATCGAGAAACAGACCACGCGGCTCGGTTCGCAGGCCGCGGCGTTGGCCGAGCTGGCGCGCGGGCTCATGAATACGAACGAGTTTCTTTACGTGGACTGAGGGAGGCAAATCGTGACGCGCAGAGACATGCTGCTGAGGGCGGGACGTGGCTTCGGAGCGGTGGCTCTCTCGGGCCTGCTCGATGCAGCGGAGACGAATCCGCTCGCCCCCAAGCCGCCCCATGCGGCCGCGAAAGCAAAAAGCGTCATTTATCTGTTCATGCACGGAGGCGTGAGCCACGTCGATACGTTCGACCCGAAACCGGAACTTACGCGCAACAGCGGCAAGCCGCTTTCAGTCGAGCTGGCGAAAACAATCAAAACCAGTTTCATTCACGATCCCACTAAAGCCATCCTCCGCGGCACTCCCTGGCAATTCCGGCCCGGCGGAAAATGCGGCACGCCTGTGTCCGATCTTTATCCGCGCGTTCGCGAGCGCATGGATGACATCGCGGTGCTGCGCGGCTGTTACGGCGATGTATTCGATCACGCGCCGGCCATCTACCTGCGCAACACCGGCTCGCAATTTCCCGGTCGCCCGTGTCTGGGATCGTGGGTGGTTTATGGATTAGGAGCGGAGAATCAGAATCTCCCGGCGTTCGTCGTGATGTCAGATGGCTCGACCAAATCCGGACCGCCTGCCTATAGCGCCGGCTTTTTGCCCGCCGTCTACCAGGGCACGGTTTTCCGCGGCGGCGATGACCCGATTTTGTACTTGCGCAACCCCGAAGGCATCTCGAGCGAGACCCAGCGCGACACATTGAATCTCATCGGTAAGCTAGATCAGATGCACGAAGTCGCGCGACCCGGCGATTCAACACTCGAAGCGCGCATCTCGTCTTACGAACTTGCATTTCGCATGCAGAGCGCAGCCCCGGAGGCGGTGGACTTTGCCAAAGAATCCGCAGCGACCCGCGCGCTCTATGGTCTCGATGAGCCGCTCACTGCCGATTTCGGTCGCAAGTGCCTGCTTGCGCGACGGCTGGTCGAGCGTGGCGTTCGCTTTGTGCAGATTTATTCGGGTACTAACGTCGGCGACGACTGGGATGGCGCTCATACCGACCTGATCGGATCGCACGAGAAGATGGCCGGCAAGACCGATAAGCCAATCGCCGCGCTGCTGGAGGATCTCAAGAGGCGCGGACTGCTTGATTCGACCCTGGTCGTCTGGAGCGGTGAATTCGGCCGAACACCACTTTCACAAGGCCAGAACGGCCGGGATCATCACCCATATGGTTTTTCCATGTGGATGGCGGGAGCGGGAATAAAAGGCGGGCAGGTGATGGGCGCGACCGACGAGTTCGGCGTTCAGGCCGTCGATATGCGCCTAGACGCGCACGATGTCAACGCGACATTGCTCCGCCTTATGGGCCTGGATCACGAGAAACTGACGTACTTCTATCAGGGACGCGATCAGCGGCTGACCGACGTGCACGGACAGAACGAATTCACAAAAAAATTGACCGGGTAGTCGGGTGTCGAGTCATTCCGGGCGCACTATGGAATTCACAAAGATACTGAGCTTAAGCTATGCCCGGACGGAGCAGAACGTGTGGCATCGCGCGGTCTTCCTGGCACCTATTTGAGTTCAGTCATCATCCCAGGGAGGCTCCATTGCATTTGCAGCCCCGTCGGAGCCCAGCTGAACTCGGCGATCATCACTTTACCGACCTCTTCCTGACTCTTGCCCTCATGAATGAGGCCAGCCGCGCGGTTGCGGAGTTTCTCGATGTTGTTCCGATACGTGAGGAGGCCTGCTTTGGTGGTCACAGGGCCGTGCCCAGGGATGACGGTGTCGAAATCGAGCTTCATGGCCGCGTCCAGTGTCTTGGTCCACTCAATCACGCTTCCACCGCCCGAGTAGTCGATCAGGGGCGTCACGCCCGCCATCATGTCACCCGTATGGATGGTTCGCAATGCCGGAAAGTAGACGATGGCGTCGCCGTTTGTGTGCCCTCGGCCGAAGTGCCGCGAGCGCGCTTCCTTGCCGCCGAGAAACACCGAACACTCCTCGGTGAACACAACCCTCGCCGGCTCCACTCCGGGGGGCGCGTTCGACTGCTTGTGCTCCACAATATTGGCGCGTGCATTGGCGGTAGAGATAATTTCGGCCGTCGGCAGGAATTTGGCGTTGCCGCCGCTGTGGTCGGCATGATGGTGCGTACTGAGTACGTACTTCACCGGCTGATCGGTCACACTCTTCACTTTCGCAACGATGCCTTCGTGATCCTGATCGAACTTATCGTCGACCAGAATGACGCCTTCACCCGTGACATAGACCGCGACGTTGCCCCCGTCGCCCTCCATGTTATAGAGGTCTTCTTTCACTTTGTTGATAGTCAGTGGCGGCGGCTGCTTGCCCTGGTTTTGGGTATAAGCTATCCAGCCACCTGCCAAGAGCAGTCCGCCAGCGAAAATCCGGGCAACAAGCGTTCGTTTCATGTCCGGACACTATATCAATATTTGAACGCCAAGAATTTGCCTTCGAGTTTGAATTCTGACGAACATTGCGGCAGCCGGATGTTAGAATCGTCCGGTGCGCTCGTTCCTGTTTTCGATTGCCCTGCCAGCTGTGGTTTGCGTGTGTTGGATCTTTTCGCCCCGTAAGCTGGCCGCGCAAGATGCCGCGCCCGCCTTTCACTGGCCAGACGGCAAACGCGTTGCTGTCAGCCTTTCCTTCGATGACGCGCGCGCCAGCCAGGTGGATGTCGGCATTCCTCTGTTCGACGCACA
>DATLVQ010000331.1:0-5381 GCA_035577325.1 Bryobacteraceae bacterium
GCGCAGCAGCATCTGGAAACAGATGTTGGGAATGGCTTCCCGCAGCCGCCGCAAGCGCTGCCACGGATCTTCGTGCAGGAAGCGCATGGAAACGTCGAACGTTGCGCCGCCCCACATTTCCAGGCTGTAGAGGTTCGATAGCCGATGCGAAACGAAGTTGGCGATAGCCATCATGTCGTAGGTGCGCACGCGTGTCGCCAGCAACGACTGATGAGCGTCGCGGAAAGTCGTGTCAGTCAAGAGCAGGCGCTTTTCATTCCGAGTCCACTGGGCGAATTTTTCGGCGCCTAATTCGTCGAGCAACTGCCGGGTGCCAAGCGGGGGCCGTGACGAATCATGCTCGGGAACGATCGGGGCGGGGAAGCGCTCTGGCCGGCGCTTGCCAGCGACTTCCGGATTCCCGTTGACTATCACTTCTCCCAGATAAGAGAGCAGCTTGGTGGCGCGGTCGCGGCGCGGCGTGAAGCGGAGCAGCTCGAGATGTTCGTCGAGAAACGCGGTGGTTATGTCACCTGCCTGAAACTGCGGGTTGTTGACCACGTTCTCAAGAAACGGAATGTTGGTCTTAACGCCGCGGACGCGAAATTCGCGGAGAGCGCGGTCCATGCGCTTGCAGGCCTGGTCGAACTCGCTGGCCCAGGCCGTGACTTTCACGAGAAGGGAATCGTAAAACGGCGTGATGATGGCGCCGCTGTAGGCCGAGCCGCCGTCCAACCGGATGCCGAAGCCGGCCGGCGATCGGTAGGTGTGGATCTTACCGTAATCCGGCACGAAATTGTTGGTCGGATCTTCGGTGGTAATGCGGCACTGGAGCGCGTGTCCGTACAGCGGAATTTTGTCTTGCGCAGGAAGCGAGAGCGGCGGATCGTGCAGCGAGTGGCCTTGCGCGACCAGAATCTGGCTGCGTACGAGGTCGATGCCAGTCACCATCTCGGTCACCGTGTGCTCCACCTGAATGCGCGGATTCACTTCGATGAAATACCACTTGCCGTTATCGGCGTCGACAAGAAACTCCACGGTGCCGGCGTTGTAGTATCCGGCAGCCTTAGCCAGCCTGACCGCGGCCGCAGCTAGCGCGCTCCGGATTGCTTCCGCCAGGCCCTGGGCTGGCGCGACCTCCACCACTTTTTGATGGCGCCGCTGCACCGAGCAATCGCGTTCGTACAAGTGAAGGATGTTCCCGTGACGGTCGCCAAGAATCTGAACTTCAACATGGCGCGCGCGGCGGATGTAGCGCTCGAGAAAAACCGCATCGTTGCCGAAAGCCGCACGCGCTTCACCGCGGGCGTCTTCGAGCCGGGCGGCAAAGTCGCCAGCCTTCTCGACTACGCGCATGCCGCGGCCGCCGCCGCCGAAAGCGGCTTTAACGATCAGTGGAAAACCGATATCGCCGGCCATTTTGCGTGCGGCTTCAGTGCTGGTTACGGGACGTTCGGTGCCCGGCACCACCGGAACGCCGGCATCCTGCGCGAGCTTGCGGGCGGCGCGTTTATCCCCGAGCAATTCGAGCAGCCGCGCGTCGGGTCCGACAAACGTGATCCCGGCGCGTTCGCACGCCCGCGGCAAGGCGGGATTCTCAGCCAAAAAGCCGTAGCCGGGGTGGATTGTGTCAATACCTTTTTCTTTCGCCAGCGCGATGATGCCGTCGACGTCCAGATAGCTTTCGACCGGCCCCTTGCCCTCGCCGATCTCATAAGCTTCATCCGCCTTGAAGCGGTGCAGACTCAGCCGGTCTTCTTTCGAAAAGATGGCAACGGTGCGCAAGCCCAGCTCGGTCGCCGCCCGCATAATGCGGATCGCGATTTCACTGCGATTGAGCGCGAGCAGTTTTTTCATGCGGAGACGTTTCAGTTCTTTCTATTGGCGCGACGGCCTGGGCCGCGACTTTCGGGCGCAGCAGATTCATGGGGTCGCCTGCAGCCGGCAGAGTCAGGTCGAGCGTACCATCATCTCATCCCAGCTTTGGTCGCCCCAGCGGACTTCCTTGGCGGGGGCGGGATTGTTGGCCGAATTGTCGAACCACGCGGACAACTCGACTCGGGTTCCCCTCGGCAGCGCTAATTGCCGCTTGGGGTAGTACTGGAGTTGCCAGGCGAAACTGTAATTGGGCACGCGCAACAAGACTTGCTTTTCGCCGGTCGGATACACCGCACGAAATTCGAAAGTCTTGCCGCGCAAGTGCATGTGTGGGTTCATGCTCACGAGTTTCGTATCGTCCTGGACGATCATTTGCGCATCGACTCTGTAATCGGAAGCGCCGGGCGGGATGGCGAAGTCGTGATTGATCACGGGCAGCGTGTAGACGCGCTCGTTGGGCGGCTCCTTCGCGAAGATCAGGCCGAGGCGACTGCGATCCTTGGCGGGCGTGCCGTTGGGCATGTAGTGCATCTGCAAGATCAGATCCGAGCCAGCCGGGATCAACTTCGCCTGTCCGGGCAACAAAATGTGCGGGACGCTGCCCGGTACGTGAAAATCGAGCATCTCGTCGGAGAGGTCCTGGTTTTCCGAATCCTGCGACGAGAACGCTTGGCCGACTTTAGCTTCGCGCATCCATCCCGATTTCGGCGGACGCACGAAGACCGCGGCGTGATGCACCACCGCGCGATTGCCGGGCCGCAATTCGACCACGCGCACCCACTTGTCCTCAGTAAACTGCGTGGGCACCACGAAATGCTGATACTCGAGGGCTCCCGAAGCGGGAACATCGTACTCGGCGGGCATTTCGAGCACGACATCGGGCGTGCCGATGTTCCAGCCCTCAACGAAGGCTTCGGGTTTAGGCGCGTCCTTGGGATCGCCTTCGAGCGCACCGCCCTCGGCCCATGCGCTCAAAGTGGCGATATCGCTCTTCGACAGCCGGCGATCGTTTTGAAAACTGCCATATGCCGGATCCGCGAACCACGGGGACATCTTGCGCAGCAGCACAGCCTCGCGAATGGCCTTGGCCCACGGCAGCGTGTCATTGTAAGTGAGGAGCGACATGGGGCCGGCTTCACCCGGCCGGTGGCAGCTCTGGCAATTCTGCTGCAAAATCGGCAAAACGTTCTTATGAAAAGTTGGAGCGGTGGCGGCGGCTGCCTGCACGGCGAGCGCCAGAAAAAAAGCGAGACGCATGTAGACAGAGTAGCATCGCGTATCCAGACGGCCTGAATCGCGCACTGTTTGTTAATCTCTCATCGCGTGCCGGATGCGCTCCGTGAGCATATCCACGAACCGGTCCGGGTTGAAGCCGTTCATGCGGCTCGAAATCTCCCCGCGCTTATTCAGGATGATGGTGGTGGGGATCGAGGTAATGCGCAGCATGCTGGCGAGGCCATCTTCGAAGTAGACTGGGTTGGTCCAGCGATGTTCTTTGAGGAACGGCGCGACGAGCGCACGCTCTTCATCCGTGCTGATCGAGAGGAAGAGCACGCTTGAATCATCCTCGAATCGGCTCATGACCTGCTGATAGAGCGGATGCTGCACACGGCACGGCCCGCACCATGTGGCCCAGAAATCGAGGATGATGACCTTACCTTTGAGCGAGAAGAGTTTTAGCGGATCGCCATTGACGCTGGCCAGCGTGAAATCCATGACCGAGGTCACCTGTGCGTTGGGATCGGCCTCGCGCTCCCGCAGTTTCCGATCGGCCATGAGCGCCGTGGTGCGATCGTAGGATTCGAGAATCAAATCGCCCAGCCCCTTTTCCGATCCATTCAGTTTGGTATAGAGCTCGCCGATGCGCCGTCGATCCTGCACGCGGGCTTCGTCCGTGTTGCGGCTGTCCACGATGGTGAAAGCATCCGCCAGGTGAGGGATGGCTTCGGACTCACGGCCCAGCTTAGTTAACCATCGCGCGATTTCTCTGGCGCCTTCGGCGGTTGGATAGCTGTTATAACTCTTCCGCGCCAGCGCGAGCGCATCGTCGGTTTTACCCAGATTCCCCGTCGCCCGCGCCTGGAGCACAAGGCCCCGCGCGGTGCCGCGATCGATTTCCGTGATCCATTCCGCTTTGGCGGAATGGCCCGTGAGCGTGGCGCTTCGCAGTCTTTCCACCTGTTCTTCATAGCGTTTGACATATTGCAGCGCTCGCTCGGAAGTGTCACGGGCATCGCTCGCGAGCAGCGCACGCGCGACGCGCTCCAGTATCTGCGGGTCACCGGGCTCGCGCCCCAGCACGCGCTCGCCGTAGAGGATGACGCGCTTGTCATCTTTCATTTCGATGGCAGCTTTGGTCAACGCGCGTTCGATTTCCGGCTTCTTGGGTGACTGCGGATATTTCGCCAGGTGATTTTCGAGCGCGCGCACGAAATCGATCTGACTGGTTCCGGCCTCGGCCAGGGCGCTGCTCAACTCTTTATCTTCCGCCGCAGCCGAGGGTTCCTGCGCGGAGACAGCTGCGGTCAATAAGAGGAGAGAAATCCAGAGCCTCATTTGGAGGCGCGAATGGCGTCCGCGAGACCGGCCGCGCGTTCCCGGGACATGTGCATGAAGGTTTCGTTCTTGGCGATGCGGTCGAGCAGGGGCAGTAGTTGCTGCGGCGCCACCAGACGCTTGCTCTCGAACGAAGTCTGGAGCAGCAAAAGTGACTTGTTCACACCGAGCTTGTCGTACTTTGCCGAGCGCTCCAGATTGATCAGGTCCTGCTCGGTTTCGACGATACGCTCGAACCAGTCCTGCAGCAGCCGTGCATCGGGATCTTCGGAGAAGTTGTATTTCACTTCGTGCTTCTCCACGCCATTCTCGAACCGGTAGGTCTTCATCCCCATGAACGCGACCTTCAGCGGCGCTTCCAGAGGATGAGTGAAGCGGCCCAGTTTTTCCACGAGCCCGAAAATCTCGGTCGCATCGGCCTCCGTAAGCCGAAATTTCAGCGGCTGATCGTCGTCGGGCGCCTCTTTGTACCGGGCGTCGCCATTGCGCTCAATCGTAACTTCGACAAACGCGGGCACGCTGCCAGGAAATGATTTGGAATACACCAGGCGCGGCCCATCCGCCGCCACCAAGGGCAGAGCGGCAAGCGCCAGCGCCCACTTCATGCGCGCGCCTTCTCCAATCTCCGCTGCATGGCGCGATGAGTGGCATGGCACATGGCCACCGCCAGCGCGTCGCACGCATCTTCGGAGGCGATGGGCTCCTCCAGGCGCAGCAGTGAAGTGATCATCATCTGCACCTGATGCTTTTCGGCGCGGCCATAGCCCACGACGCAGGTTTTGATCTCAAGCGGCGAGTATTCACCGAACTCCAGCCCGGCTTCTGAAACCAGCAGCAGCGCCACGCCGCGAACGTGCGCCAGTTTCAGCGCCGTCTTGACATTGGTGGAGTAGAAAACCTCCTCGACTGCCGCGGCGCGGGGCTCATCCCTGGCGATCACACCACGGAGCTCGCGGGAAATTTCCTGC
>DATLVQ010000332.1:0-4862 GCA_035577325.1 Bryobacteraceae bacterium
CGCGCATCGAAGCGGTCGATGGCCGCGATCAGCCCGACCACGCCGGCCGAGATCAGATCTTCCAGGCTGACATTTTCCGGCAGCCGCTCGTGGATGCGCCGCGCGATCAGCCGCACCTGCGGGAGATGTTCGAGAATGAGCCGCTCGCGCTCTTCGCTCGAGGTCTCCGCTGGCGTCGAATAACTCATCGTCGTGCTTCGGTCATCGTCTTCGCCGCCGCCGGGCGGGTCTCATGCAGCGGCCCGTCAGCCGGCTTGGCGTCGGCGGTTCCAGGTGTTCCGGAATGTGCTGGCCCGTGGCCAGAAAAGAAATGGGCGCGGCCATACGCACCGCTTCACTCAAAATGAGCCCCCAGCTCTCGGTTTCGTCGAGGCGCGTGAACAGCAGCTTGGCCGGCCGGAAGATCTGAAACCGGTCCACCGCACGAGTTATATCGGCGGATTTCATGGAAGCCGATAGGACCAGGTGTGTGTCGCACTCCTGGCGTCCCGCGAGAAACCGCGCCAGATCCTGCCCTTGGTCCATCTCCGCCGCGGCGAGGCCCGGCGTGTCGATCAGAATGAGCTCTTTGCCGGCGTGCTGCCGCAGCACCTGGGCAAGCGCCGCCGGGCTTTCCACCGACTCGTAGGCCATACCAAGAATGCCGGCGAAGGAGCGCAGCTGGTCGGCCGCGGCAATGCGATGATAATCGGCCGAAACCAGCACCACTGGACGGCGCGCCTCAAAGCCCCAGCCGGCGGCCAGCTTCACGAGGGTGGTGGTCTTGCCCGAGCGGCGGCTGGGCGATCCCATTGTGGCGCGCAGCCAGGACGCGCGCGTGGAAGTCGGGGAGGCGCTGCTCGGCCGGGTGCTGGACGGCTTCGGGCGGCCGCTTGACGGCGGACCGCCACTAAATACCTTCGCCTACTACGACCTCTGTCCTGGGCCATCCAGCCCGCTCGCGCGCGAGCACATCACCGACCCTCTGACCACCGGCATCCGTGCCATCGACAGTCTGCTGCCTTGCGGCGCGGGCCAGCGCGTCGGCATTTTCGGTGGCAGCGGCGTGGGCAAGAGCACCCTGCTGGCCTCGATGGCGCGCAACCACGCCGCCGATGTGACGGTGATCGCCATGATCGGCGAACGGAACCGCGAGGTGCGCGCGTTCATTGAACAGGAACTAGGCGACGAGGCCCGCAAGCGCGCGGTGCTGGTTACCGCCACCTCGGACCAGCCCGCGCCTTTGCGGGTGCGCGCCTGTTTTGTGGCGCTGGCGGTGGCTGAGTACTTTTGGGATGGCGGCCGGAAGGTGTTGCTAGTGGTGGATTCGGTGACTCGCCTGGCCATGGCGCAGCGCGAGATCGGCCTGGCGGCGGGGGAGCCGCCTAGCCACAAGGGGTACACACCATCGGTTTTCCACCTGCTTCCCAAGATCTTTGAGCGCGCCGGAAATTTCCGGCAGGGCTCGGTCACCGGGTTCTTCACGGTGCTGGTGGAGGGCGACGATTTCAACGAACCCATCTGGGATGCCGTCCGCGGCATTCTGGACGGTCACATCGTGCTGTCGCGGCGCCTCGGAGACGCAGGGCACTATCCGGCCATCGACGTGCTGCAATCAGTCAGCCGGCTCACGTCGCGCGTGGCACTAAGGAGCAGCAGGAAGCAGCCCGCAAAGTCCGCGAAGCCATGGCCATCTACCAGCAATCGCAAGACCTGATCCAGCTGGGGGCCTACGCGGCCGGTTCCAATCCGCGGCTGGACGCCCGTATCCGGTTGCGCGACGGCCTGCTGAACTTTCTGCGCCAGGACGCGCGCTTGAGCGCCCCGCGCGAGGAAACACTCGAGCGGTTGAACGCGCTGGCGGCATTGCTCGCCTGAGCGGAGACATGGACGCATGCGCAGTTTCCAATTTTCGCTCGAACGCGTGTTGAGCTGGCGGCTCGCGGAGCTGCGGGCCGAGGAAGCGCACCTCGGGCCGCTGGTCGGGGAGCGCAGCCGGCTGGAGACGGCGCACCTTGAAACCGTGCGAGCGCACGGGCGCGCTCAGCCGGATCTGCTGGCATCCGGGCCGCTGGACGGAGCGGAACTGGAGTCGTTGGCGCGTTACTGCGCGCGGCTCGAGAAACAAAAGACGGTAATCGAGCAAAAGGCGCAGCAATGCCGCGAGCAGATCTCCGCGCAGCAGGCGCGCATCGTTGAAACGCAGCGCCGGGCGCGGCTTCTCGAAAAACTACGCGGGCGGCGCTTGGAGGAGTGGCGCAGCGCGGCGGAACGCGAGATGGAGAATTTCGCCAGTGAGGCGTATCTGGACCGCTGGCAGAGGCGCGGACCGCCGGGAGGAGTGTCGAACGCGGGATGAGAATCTGCGCCGCCCGTCTAATGCTTCCGTCACATTGCGCCGATCGTTATCACAGGAGAGAACGGGATGCCGGTGGATGTACTGATCGTTGACGATTCTGCCGCTATTCGAAAGATTCTTCAACGGGTTCTGTCACAGACCAACCTGCCGCTCGGCAAGGTACTGGAGGCCGCCGATGGGCGTGAGGCCATCGAGGCCATGAAACAGGGTCCGGTAGGCCTGATCCTCTCGGATATCAACATGCCAAATATGGACGGCTTGCAGTTGTTGAGCGAATTAAAGGCCAACGATCAATGGAAGAATGTGCCCGTGCTCGTGATTAGCACCGAGGGGAGCCAGGCCAAAGTCATGGAGGCGGTTCAGATGGGTGCCAATGGTTTTGTGCGAAAGCCATTCGCCGCCGACCAGATCAAGAAGAAGCTGGCGGGAATGTTCTAAGTGTCAAAAAAAAATAGGTCGGCCCCGGCGGCTTCTCCTCCACTCGCGATCCCAAGCGCGAGATCTGCAGAAAACTGGTCATGCACAAATACGCATCCAACGACCAGAAGCCGGGGGCGCGGCGGGCGAGGTCAACCAAATGATTGTCGGCAAACAACCTCAAGAATGCGCTGGCGAATGAGATGACGGCTCTGGGCATCGGTGATTAGCTTCGGCCGTAACTTGTCGACGGCAACATCCACACGGCGGAACGGCTGGTAACTTTCCGTGCGTGTCGAAAAGCTAGAGGTAAACGTTTGCGACACAGGCCTGTGTACCAGCGGCCGTCGACAGGCGCGCCCATGTCGCCAGTAGCGCTCTGGAAATCCTGCATCTGAATCTACGCACGCGAACCGGGGTTTCTCGGGAGGACTGCGGCGCCGCGGGAAACCAGTGCGCTGAATGTTCTCCGACTCCAACGCTGGTTGCGCCTGGATGGTCGAACAACGGTCTTGATCAACCCTCGGGCCTTCCAGCAACTCCCTCAAATTCAATCAGTACCGAGCTAAGCCGCGCCGCAGTTTGAGCGTTTCCAAATCCTTTGATATAACGTTTTCAAATCCCTTTGATATAATAGGTTCAGATGGTATGCGATTCAGCCCGCAAGCGCGGGTATCGTTCCTGGTCTTTTCCTGCTGTTCTTTCGCCTTTTTCGCGCACAACCCGGACTTTGTGCCCGATCTTCGCGATCGCCCATGCTTAAGATCGTCAATGCCTAATCGGAGGGATCCAGTTACCCGCTAAATGAAAGCCAGTGTGCCCATCGTCCGAGGAATTGAAAGTCTGTTCGGTACCCGCGACGAAAACATCCGTCTCTTAGAATCCGGATTGAAAGTCAGCACGCAGCTGATCAACGACTCGCTAGAAATCGAAGGCGAGCCGGCCAATGTCGCGCGCGCGGAGAACATTCTCGAAGACTACGTGGCGCTGGTGCGCGAAGGCCACATCTTCAATAACGGCGACCTGAACAGTTATCTGCGAGTGTGCACCGAAGATCCCGAGGTCAGCCTGCGCGCGCTGGTGTCGAGCGGGCGGCAGCGGACGTTCGGCAAGAAGGCACTGGCCCCCAAGACAGTTAACCAGCGCCGCTACATGGAGGCCATCGAGCGCAATGATCTGGTGATCGGCGTCGGTCCGGCGGGTACCGGCAAGACGTACCTGGCGGTGGCCATGGCGATCTCGGCGCTAATGGCGAAACGTGTGAGCCGCATTATCCTGACGCGGCCGGCGGTGGAAGCCGGGGAGCGTCTCGGTTTTCTGCCGGGAACCCTGCAGGAAAAAGTGGACCCATATCTGCGGCCGCTCTACGATGCGCTGCACGACATGCTAGAGCCGGAGAAGGTGGAGAAACTTTTGGAGCGGGCGATCATCGAAGTGGCGCCCATCGCCTTCATGCGCGGACGCACGCTTAACGATAGTTTTATCATCCTGGACGAGGCGCAGAATTCGACGCCCGAGCAGATGAAGATGGTGCTGACGCGCCAGGGTTTCGGCTCGAAGATGGTGGTGAACGGAGACGTGACGCAGATCGATCTGCCCCCTGGAAGACGCAGCGGGTTATTGGACGCGCTGGACGTTTTGCGTGGTGTGGAGGGCATCAGTTTCATCAACTTCGACGAGCGTGACGTGGTGCGGCACAATCTGGTGCAGCGCATCGTGCGCGCCTACGAAAAATATAACGAGATGGTGGGTGCGGGCCGGCAGCTCACGCTGCGGCTGGCCGATGGCGCGCCGGAGGCTCCGGCGGATGGAGCCGCCTCACCAAATGCCCAGCCCGCAAAGCGCGCGGCGGTATCGATCGAAAGCATTCCATCGGCGGCGGGATCGCCGATAACATCGCCGGCAACACAGCCCGCGAACGCGCCCGGCGCACCGAACGCCTGAGGGCGTCCCATGCCTGTTCACGAACCACTGGTACTAATGCGTCGTGCTTACTCCGGGCTTAGCCACGCGCTTATCGAGGCGTTCGCGCGCTCGCTGCGGCGGCGTGTGGCAGGAGGGCGCGCGTTTCAGTGCCTGATCACGAGCGATGCCGAATTGCAACGGC
>DATLVQ010000333.1:0-2411 GCA_035577325.1 Bryobacteraceae bacterium
TAGTCAGATAAGCCTGGATTTACCGGGAGTATCCGATGATTGCTGGCGCTTTATCGAGCTGTTGTTCGACTCCTCACCGAAGGTTTCAACCGTGCGTCAACTTGCACGTCATCTCAATATTCTTCCGAGCACTCTGATGAGCCGCTTCTTCCGTGCGAAACTCCCGGCTCCGAAACGATATCTGTCCCTCGCAAGACTGATACGTGCCGCGAGGCTCTTCGAGAATCCCGGTTTATCCGTTGCGCGTGTGGCGAATCATCTCGACTACTCGTCGCCTCAGAGTTTTGGGCGCCACGTTCGGACGGTGATGAAAATGTCTCCGGTAAAATTCAGGAGCACATACGATGGTCAGGGAATGCTTCAGCTATTCAGAACCGAGTTGATTCTTCCCTATGCCGATGTCCTCTGCACCTTTCGCCCTTCGAGCGCGTATCCAGGCTGGATTCCGAAGCTTAAGCCTCCTCGAGGTTCTAACCCTCGAGGGTCTTGATGATCTGACTCGCCGAGACCAGGCTGATGATCGATACACCAGTGGACTCAATCGCTTGTCGTCCGCCTTCTTCGCGGTCGACAAGAGCCAGCACTCCGTGCACTGTTCCGTGCGCGTCGCGGATTGCCTCGATGGCACGGAGAGCCGATCCACCGGTTGTGATCACATCTTCTATCACGGCTACGTGGTCACCCTCTCTGAAGGGACCCTCTATGAGCTTTCCCGTTCCGTGAGCCTTTGTCTCCTTTCGTACGGTAAATGCTCGCAATGGATGATCAGAGCTGGCGCTGGCGTAGCTGATCGCGTAGGAAATGGGATCGGCGCCAAGCGTAAGACCGCCAATCGCATCAATTACCCATCCCGATTGACGCAGAGTCGAAAACCCCAACCGGCCGATTACTGCCAGGCCCTCTGGGCTCATCGTTGTCAACCTTGCATCGATGTAGTACTTGGACTGTCTGCCGGACGCGAGCGTGAATTGCCCACGCTTGGTAGAACGTTCGGCCAGCAGCGTGACGAGTGCGGAATGATCGGTCATGGTGCGGGAGGTTATGGATTCTTATGATTGGAGTCAATGCATCTGCTTTCGAGGATCGGGTTCGATCACTGGACCGGTTTAGTCGGGTGGATCGTCTCCCTGGCAACCGTACTCGGTCTTGGTCTCGTCCTTCGGCACGAGCGGCGTCAAGCGCGTAGTCTGGTGGAACGATCAAAGGAGCTGGAAAGACTTTCCTCCGAGCTGCTGCGCGTGAATCGGATGAAAAGCGAGTTTCTTGCGAATGTCTCTCACGAGCTACGAACTCCGTTGAATGCGATCGTTGGTTTTGTAGACTTGTTACGCGAAGGCGTCTACGGAGAGCTAGCGCCGCGACAAGTGAAGCCGGTTGAGCGCATAGAAGCGTCGGCCAACCACCTTCGACACCTGGTTGATCAGGTTCTTGATCTGGCCAAAATGGCCGCAGGGCGACTCGAGATTCATACTGAGAGCATCGACCTGCGCCCATTCGTTCTAGACGTGGCCAGTGAGATCGAATCGCTGGTAAGCGAGAAAGGCCTCAGCCTTTCGCTCGTGATGGGTGCGGCACTTCCGCGCGTCCGAACCGATCCGACTCACCTGCGGCAGATTCTTGTGAATCTCCTCGGAAACGCTGTGAAATACACAAACGAAGGTGGAATCATCATTCGTACTCGTCTCGTTGACTCGATCCCAGACAGTGGGCCCACGAGCATTGATCGGAGCTCATATCCAAGCAATCCCTGGATTGGTATTCAGGTGATTGATACCGGGATCGGAATCGACCCGGCTGATCAAAGTCGCATCTTCGAAGAGTTCGAGCAGATAGATGCCGGTCCCCGAGGCAACTCGGCCGAGCGTGGCACCGGATTGGGCCTGGCAATTTCACGTCGGCTTGCAGCACTAATCGGCGGAATGGTGGAGCTTGAAAGCGAGCTCGACAAAGGCTCGACGTTCACTCTCTGGCTGCCGGTCGATCCTGACGATCTACCGGTTACGTCGAAGTAATCCTTTGAACTTGTCGAGCATCTTGGGTTGTTCTGGCTCGACCCGGGCGGCTTCGGCAAAAGCGTTCGCAAAGGCCATGACACTGGGATATCTCGCTGACGGTGCCCGGGACAGCGCGCGCATCACGACTGCATCGAGCTCCGGCGAGAAATCGAGCCCCTCCTCACCAGCTTCTTTCAAGGGAATAGGCGGCATCGTCAAGAGCTGAGTGAACATCTCTCGCGGAGCCTTGGCGGTATAAGGCAAGCAGCGTGTCAGCAGGAAGTACGCGATCGTGGCAAGGCTGTACTGGTCAGCGGCAGCCGTTACGATTTCTCCGGACAGGGCTTCAGGCGCGATGTACATCAGCGTGCCGACGAAGAATCCAGCTCGGGTCAAGCGCTCGTCATTCGAGGCTTG
>DATLVQ010000334.1:0-12169 GCA_035577325.1 Bryobacteraceae bacterium
TCGCTATCCAGGTGGCGGAGCAGTGGGAGAAGGCCGCGGTTCTGCGGCTGGGCCGTTATCGTGGCTTACGCGGTCCCGGCCCGTTCGTGATCATTCCCGTCGTCGATTCGGTCAGCCGTTTTGTGGACCAGCGCGTCCGCGTCACTGATGTGAAGGCCGAATCGGCGCTCACGCGCGACACAGTGCCCGTGAATGTCGACGCGATTATCTTCTGGCTGGTGTGGGACGCCGAAAAGTGCATTCTCGAAGTGCAGGATTTCGAGGAAGCGATCCTGTTAAGCGCGCAGACGGCGCTGCGGGAATCCATCGGCCGTCACGAGCTGGCGCAGATGATCACCGAGCGCGAAACGCTGGGCCATGAATTGCAGCGCATTCTTGACGCGAAGACCAACCCCTGGGGCATTACCGTGCACTCGGTCGAAATCCGCGACGTCCATATCCCGCAGGCCCTCGAAGACGCCATGTCGCGGCAGGCACAGGCCGAGCGCGAGCGCCAGGCGCGCATCATATTTGGGCACCGCCGAGACCGAGATTTCCGACAAATTCGCGCAGGCCGCTCTGGTCTATCGCGATAACCCGGTGGCGCTGCATCTCCGCGCCATGAACATGCTTTACGAGGCGATCAAGGAGAAAGGCTCGATGGTGATTGTGCCGTCATCTGCGGTCGAGACCATGGGATTAGGCGGGCTGCTGGGCACGGCGGCGCTGAGTAAGCAATAGCCTTCGAGGGTCGTATGATCGATGACATGCGGCATGCTGTTCGCGGGCTTCGGCGTGACCCCGTGCTCGCGTTGACGGCTACGCTGACTCTGGCGGTTTGCATCGGAGCGAATACCGCGGTGTTTAGTATCGTGAATTCGATTCTGTTGCGGCCGCTGCCTTATCCCGGCTCTGAGCGCATCCGCTGGGTGCGCGAGAGAGCCGGAAAATATCAGTTGGAATTTGGCCTGGGTGCCGACTACTACAGCTTGCGCGAGCAAAGCCGGATCTTTGAGGACATGGCGGCGTATGACACGCTTACGCTCAATTGGAACGGCATCGAAAAGCCGGTGCAGGTGGATGCAGCGCAAGTGACGCCTTCGTTTTTCCGTGTGATGGGCAGTCAGCCGCTAATGGGCCGGTATCTGTCCCCCGAAGAACAGGGGGTCAAGGCGCCGCCAGTGGTGGTCCTGAGCTACGCGTTCTGGCGCGGCCATATGGCCGGCGATGCGCAAGTAGTTGGTAAGGCCATCACGCTCGACCGCATGCCCAACACCATCATCGGAGTGATGCCGCAGGGATTCGACTACCCGGCGGGCACGCAGATCTGGCGCCCGCTCCCCATGGACGAAGCCGCACAGCGTCCGCGGTCTGTAATGCGGCCCATGCGGATGGTAAATATGTTGGCGCGCGTGAAAGCCGGAGTGGGGCGCCGCATGCTCGATACCGAACTGAGCCGCCTCGCGCACACCATTCGCGCTGAATACCCGAAGGACTTCGAGACTGCCGGATTCCTCGCGGGCATGGCGATCAGGGCGCAGCCCTTGCAGGAGCGCCTTACCGGAGATGTGCGTCCGGCCCTGATGGTGTTGAGCGGTGCGGTGGGATTGGTGCTGCTGATCGCGTGCGTCAACGTGGCTAACTTATTGCTGGCGCGGGCCAGCGCGCGCCAGCGGGAGCTCGCGGTCCGGCTCGCGCTCGGCTCCGGCCCAGGCCGGATCATCCGGCAAATGCTCACCGAGAGTGCCTTATTGGCGCTGCCTGGCGGGCTGGCAGGTGTTGCAGTAGCATACCTGGCTGTTGAAGGTCTGAATGCCTGGAAGCCACTGATGCTGGCGAGGTATCCGGCGGTTTCCATGGATCTTGCGGCCCTGGCGTTCACCTTGGGGTTGACGCTGGCGACCGGCCTGCTGTTTGGGATGGCGCCGGCCGTGATGGCGGCGCGTGTGAGCATTCACGAGGCTTTGAAGTCCGGCGGCCACGTACAGAGCGGTGGGCGCCTGGTGACGCGGTTGCGCCACTTGCTCGTCGTGGCCGAACTGGGCGTGTCGCTGGTTCTTCTGATCGGGGCCGGCTTGCTGGCCAGAAGCTTCCTGAAGCTCGCCAGCGCCGATCTCGGGTTTCCGGCGCCGAATCTGCTCACCATGCGGGTGAATCTTGTAGGTCCGGAGAATGGCGGAGGCCCGGCGGCTTCCCTCTACGCAACGGCCGAGAGCCAGCTACGCTTTTATGACGATGTGCTCGATCGGGTGAAGGCGCTGCCGATGGTGCTCGCCGCGGCCGTATCCACCGATGTGCCGCTCAGCCCGGAAGGTTTTTACCAGGAGGGGGACTTTCGCGTAGCCGGCCGGACGCCGGTCGCCCGTGCCCAGAGGCCGCATGCCGATTTCAGCGTGGTCAGCCGCGACTTCTTCCACACAATGAAAATTCCGCTGCTTCGCGGGCGCACCTTCGATGCGCAGGACATCCAGGGATCGCCTGACAGGATCGTGATCAACGAGGTTCTGGCAAGGAAGATCTTCGCCGGAGAGAATCCGCTCGGGCGGCGCATCCTCACCGGGGAGAATGACGTCAATGGCTGGACCATCATCGGGATCGTCGGCAATGTCCGGGCACGCGACCTGGGCGCCGAACCGGAGCCGCTGCTTTATCGCTGCCTGTGCCAGAGCCACACACCGTTCCTTTCGCGTATGGCATTCATTGTCCGGACGGCGCGAGATCCAGAAGCCGCCATTCGCGCGGTGGAAAGCCAGGTCTATGCCGTGGACCGCAATCAGCCTGTGTTCGATGTCAGGACCATGGAAGAGCGGCTGGCTCGCTCGCTCGCGCCGCAGCGCTTCTATCTCTTGATCGTCGGCATCTTCGCTTGCATCGCGATCGTTCTTGCTTCGCTGGGCATTTACGGAGTCATGTCCTACCTGGTTACCCGGCGCACGCGTGAAATCGGCATTCGCATCGCGATGGGTGCGCAGCCCGTTCAGGTCGAGCGGCTGGTGTTGGGCGAGAGCGTGACGCTGGCGGTTGTGGCGGCACTGGCCGGTCTCGGAGGCGCGTGGGGCCTCACGCGTTACCTGAAGTCCATGCTCTACGGCGTGACAGCTTTGGATGGCGCGACGTTTGCGGCGATGCCGGTAGTACTCATCGCGATTGCGGCCGCGGCGGCATTCATCCCCGCGCGGCGAGCATCGCGCGTCGACCCCTTGGCTGCGCTGCGGTAGGAATAAGGGCAGTCAACGAAAATGAAAAAGGTCGAATAGACGTCAGCTTAAGAAAGAAGTTCGTAAATGGATTTCAACCCGCTGCCGTTTCGCTCAGCGCTTGCTCAATACCGGAAGCAAGCGGAACAACTCATCGAAGCCCACCGATCGGGCGATCCCGGTTCAATGCGGATCTTCCACGAAAAGCATCCGCGGTTCCTGGACACCAAAATTCCCTGGCTGCCCAAAAACCTGCCGGACTCCGAAATTCAAAGCGCCGCGCTCGACCTCGCCGATGCCCAACTCGCCATCGCCCGCTGCTACGATTTTCAAAACTGGCCGGCGCTGGCGGAATATGTCGAAGCCGTCACGAGGGACGGTTCTCCCGTTTCTCAATTTGAATCCGCCGTGGAAGCCGTCATTTCAGGCGACCTGGCCGCGCTCGAATCGCTGCTAGGTGGAAATCCGGACCTGGTGCGCTCGCGTTCGACGCGGATTACTCATTTTGATCCGCCTGTGCACCGGGCCACGCTTCTTCATTACATCGGTGCTAACGGCATCGAAGGTTACCGCCAAAAGACTCCGGCAAACGCGGTTCAGATTGCGAAAACGCTGCTTAAAGCCGGAGCCGAAGTTGACGCCCTGGCCGACATGTATGGCGGCCATTACACGACGATGAGCATGCTGGTCTCGAGCTGCCATCCGGCCAACGCCGGCGTGCAGGACGCGCTGGTCGAGACCCTGGTGGATTTTGGCGCTGCCGTCGAAGCGCGTGGTTCGGCTCAGTGGGGATCGCCGCTGATGACAGCTCTTGCCTTCGGGTACTTGAGCGCTGCCGAGGCGCTTGTCAGACGCGGCGCGCGCGTCGATAATATCGCGGCGGCGGCCGGGCTGGGGAGGCTGGCCGATGCAGCGCGACTGCTCGCGACAGCCGACCCCGAAAGCCGGCATCGCGCGCTCGTGCTGGCCGCGCAACACGGGCACGTGGAAATTGTGCGCCTGCTCCTCGATGCGGGCGAAGACCCAAACCGTTACAACCCCGATGGCAACCACGCCCACTCGACACCGCTGCATCAGTCGGCCCTGGCCGGTCACACCGCGGTTGTCCAATTGCTCGTCGAGCGCGGAGCGAGATTGGACATCAAAGATACGATCTATCAGGGCACGCCGCTTGGCTGGGCGATTTACGCGGGGCAAACCGCCATCGAAACGTACCTGCGCGCTCATGGAGCAAAAACTACGGAGGAACTCGGGACGTGATCCTTTTCGCGCACGCGTCCCGCTCGGGGGGGTGGCCGATTTCCATTTTCCAAGACTTGCGTCATGGCGCGGTCCTGCTGCGGCGGGACGCCACTGTATCCGGCTTGATCATCGCTGTACTCGCCCTAGGCATTGGCGGCACCGCGGCAATCTTCACGCTGCTGAAGGCTGCGTTTCTCGATCCCCTGCCATATCGCGATGCAGAGCGCCTTGTCACCATCGTCAAAAACCACGGCGGGAATCCAACGGTTTCGGAGTTTTTGGAAATTCGCGCGCGTAGCCGCACGCTCGGCCCGATTGGTTTTGCCGAACATGGCGACGCGCAGCTCGGAGGTACGAGTGAGCCGGTGCGTGTCTTCGCAGCGCGCGTCTCGGCCTCCTTCTTCCCGCTGCTCGGCATCAATGCATCGCTCGGCCGGACGTTTCTGGCCGAAGAGAGCCGGCCGGGCGGCACTCCTATGGTCCTACTCAGCAGCGCCTTCTGGCGCTCGCGGATGGGAGCCGACCCGAGCATCGTGGGCCGGACCCTGCGGCTCGACGGCCAATCGGCCCAAGTTGTCGGCGTACTGCCGCCAACGTTTCATTTCGACTATCCGACGCTCCACATTGCGGAGCCGGTGGATATCTATGTCTCGTATCCGCTCGATCCCGCGGCGCCCCTTCAATCGGGCGGAAGTGGGAATAATCATGTGATCGCGCGGTTGCGGGCGGGCGTCACACAGATGCAGGCGGAAGGCGAGCTGCGAAGCATCGGGCAGGCGCTGGCGCAGGAACACCCCGACCTCTATCGCGATCGCGACGGTAAGCCGGTCCAACTGACGTTTGAAATGTCCCCGCTGCGGGACGAGATCGTGGGAACGCAGAGTTCCCTGCTGTGGCTGCTGCTGGGCGGCGTCGGCGCATTGCTGCTGATTGCATGCGCCAATACCGCACAGCTTCTGTTGGCGCGTTCGCTGCGGCGAGGACGTGAAGTTGCGATTCGCGTGGCCGTGGGCGCGAGCCGGCTCCGTCTGATTCGCCAGTTTCTTCTGGAGGGGCTGGTGCTCGCGGTATGCGGCGGCGCGGCGGGCCTCGTGGTGTCCGGCGCGATCGCGCGCCTGCTCGTCGCGCTGCTGCCCGAGCGCAGTCCGTTGCTTGAATCGGCGCACGTCGATTTCCGCGCCATCGCGTTCACATTGTCACTATCGGTGATCTCGGCCCTTGTCTTCACGATTCTCCCGGCGGCAAAAGGCAGCCGCTGGACGCCGGGGCCGGCCCTCAGTGCGCGCACCGTCTCCGGCGAAGGAAACCGCTGGCGCAACGCCATGATCGCAACCGAGGTGGCGCTCTCCGTGTTCCTGCTGTGTGGCGCTGGTCTCGTCGCGCAGAACTTATGGACGCTGATTTCGGCGCCCATGGGCTTCGACCCCGACCATGTGCTCGTCTTCCGCTTGAAAGAGCCGCCCGCGCTTCAGAACGCGACGGTCTCACAAGCCGTGTTCCGCGAGTACCTGGCGAAGATCACCGCTATCCCGGGAGTGGATTCGGCCGCCACGGCGACGGGCCCGCCCCTGCGCCCCTCGGTCAGCGGCCCCAGCGAGCTCGTCGGCGTGACGGACCGGGACGGCAGACTCAAAAGCGTGGTCGGAGACAACCATCTGGTCAGCAAGGATTATTTCCGTACGCTGCGGATTCCTCTGCTCGCCGGGCGTCTGTTCCGCGATGGCGACGAAACGGAACCGTGGAGTGTCACCATCGTGAATGAGGAATTCGCGCGCCGCTTTGGACTCGGCCGGGACGTGATCGGGAAGCAGACCGCGGAGCCCGTCCACCCCCTGACGATCGTGGGGATGGTCGGCAACGTCCGGACCCGCGGTCTCCGCGCCGCGCCGTTTCCGGAGGATTACTTACCGTCCCTGCGCTTTTCCTGGACCAACCAGTACCTGATTGTGCGTTCGGCGATGCCACCGGCGCAGCTGGTGAAGGTCGTCAAGGCCGCGATCCAGTCCTCGAACTCCGACCAGGCCGTGTTCGGCGTCATGACCATGGACGAGCTGATTGCCGACTCCGTAACCGAGCCCCGGTTCCATGCTTACCTGATCGGCGCCTTCGCCTTGCTTGCCGTAGCCATGGCGGCCGCCGGAATTTACAGCGTGATCTCGTTCCTGGTTTCGCAGCGCACCAGCGAGATTGCCATCCGCATCGCGTTAGGGGCCAGCCGCGGCGACATCGTCAAAACAGTACTCGGCACCACGAGCCTTTGGGTCGCGACAGGCCTCGCCGCCGGTCTCGGCCTGGGCCTGGCCGCCAGCAGGACCATACGGTCGCTCACCGACACCGAAGCCACCGCGTCGCCTGTGATGTACGCCGGCGTGGTGCTGTTCTTTCTGGCAGTGACGCTGCTCGCGGCCTCGATGCCCGTGCGACGTGCCAGCAGGCTCGATCCGGCGGTGGCGCTGCGGAGTGAGTGAAGCTTATGCTTCTACACTAAAGCCCGAATGAGTGTAGCCGCGCGGGCGGACTCAATAGCCGAGCAATGGAGCCAAGCGCGCCAGAACCTCGTTCAGCGCCAATGTCGGCACGCGCCCGATTCTCATGGCCTGGCGTGCTTTCCAGTCGGCGCTTTTCACGTGGTCGGCCAAGATCACTCCGTTAACTCCGCAACCCGCGGGCACCGGCACTTCAAAAGGGTACCCCTTGATCTGGCTGGTCACGGGGCAGACAAGCGCCAGGCCAGCCTTCTGGTTGTAAAGTTTTGGACTGAGGACCAGAGCAGGACGGCGCCCGGCCTGTTCGTGCCCAGCTTGCGGATCGAAGGTGAGCCAGATCAAATCGCCCGCATCTGGCACGAAGGCGGGCATCTACCAGACTTCCTTGCCTTTCGGAGCTCCCCAACCGGTTTCGTTATGACGGTTCCCCGGCTTGATTGCGGCGACAAGCTGATCGAGCGAGTACTTACGACGTCTGGACCGCAGCACAATGGTTCCGTCGCCCACCAGATCAAACGAGAGCCGGTCGCCCTCAGCCAGCCGCGCCTCCGTCACAATGGCCCGCGGAATTCTCACAGCCAAGCTGTTTCCCCACTTAGACACGTGTGTATCGTCCCGCATATGGATATACATTTAATATACAGGACGATGGAGCCGGATACAAGTGCTTGGCGTGCGCGGAGGCAATGGGGTGCCGCTGTACAGATCACAAAGTCCGGACTGATAGGTGACTACCGAGTGGCCTACTCGCGGTCCCTAGACCTGTTTCGCTCGGCGCGTTCGCGTTCGTATTGCCGGATTACTGCTGTTGGATCAGCCGGCCAGGGCTTCGATTTTGCTGCCCTGTAGAACGACGAAACGCGCCCGCCTGGAAGCTTGCGATTGAAGGTCGTAATATCCCAGCCCAGGTAGCGAAGTTCTCGGACCGCTTTTTCCAGTCGTCCTGGTTTGCCACGAACTCCAGAGTTGCGGCATCGACCGCCTCACCTTTCGATGCCTTGAGAGTCTCGCCGAGTCGGACGTGAACGCTCTTGTGCCCCATGACACCTCGCATCAATTCTGAGTCGACGGACTTGAAATAGTTCTTTTTTCCCGGCGTTGCAGTCCTCGCAGATCGCTTCCAGGTTCTCCGAAACAGTCTCGCCACCTCATTCGCGGGGGATCTTGTGGTCCACGACGAGCACGACACCGTGCTTCTCAATACTGCGACCACATCTGCCACACCGCCCTCGGGCTGCATGCAGCGCCTGCGCCCTGAGGCGCAGGTTGATTGCGGTTGCGTGCTTTGGGCTTTTTTCTTCCGATTTGTAAATGTATAGAGTTCCGGCGGCGGATGGACTCGGCGGTGGCGTTACGGAAGTGAGTAAGGTGAGTCGTGATCCCGCGGCACTCAGGTTCTCCGAAACCTACAAAGTTGTTTGTCGGCCAACATCCTCGCCAAGGCTGGAGAAGGCTTGGTCAACAGTCTTTTTGATCTCACTTGTTGCGAACTCCTGACAACCACGATAAAGCGAGTCGACCGTCTGCCGGAGAAAAGTTCGGGCGCCGCGACTCCACCGCAACGATGCGGGATACTGGCTGCGAAAGGCTGCAATCTTCTGCCTAGCGTTCTTCATACCTTCCGCCCGTTCAGTTGGATCGGACCAGACAGTCTTCCAATAGCGGCAGGTATTGCAAGGCGACCTCACATCGCGTCGAGTCGTGCGCTAGAAATGATTCCCAGCCGCATTCCCCCAGCGTGAGCTGATGCAGTTGATCGTCGCGACGCTTTTCTCCATTGCATCGTTTGCATGCGAGAAGCACATTCCCCGGAATATGCAGTCCCAAACGGAACCGATTCATGCCCTCGAGATGTTCAACCGAAGTCCGGTCCTTTTCTAATGGCTGATAGCAGTAGCAACAATTGCTCCCAAATGCAGCCTCTACGGCCTCGGCGTACTGTGCGTCTGTAACGCTGAGTTCGAGCGAAGCGCAAATCTTACGGCTGAGGTCGTGAAGGAACATGCTGACGAGTTTATTCGCGACATCGGATTTGGCCCGTGAGGTTGCCGTCTGCAGATACGCTGATACAGGGAAGTTCACGCACGCCCCCTGCCGCGCTGCCTTGTTCTGTTCCCGCTCGGCTGGGGGCTCGCATCGATTCCCAATAGCCAATTGGCGTCAACCTTCAGGACTGCGGCCAACGCCTTCACTTCAAAATCGAAGGCGGAACGGAGGCCACCTTCAACTTTGGCTAAGGCCACTCTGTCTAGCTGGACACCCTGGCCCGCCAACCTTCCAGCCAATTGATCTTGAGTCAGCGGTGGATCACACCCGAGTCGGGCTTCTCTGACCCGCTTCCCGATAATGTTCCGCGATATTCGCTTCCTGGACTTGACCGCCACTCCCATCCGGTGTAACAGACGGAGCGGTGATCAAGTGTTCCTTAAAAGAACATCTTGTTGAAGAGGATTGTTCCGGTTATCCTTAGGCGATGCGCCAGGGGAGGCCGAACGGCCCATCCTTTAAGGTTTGGGATGACCAACTATGCAGGGACGCTCCGACTCAACCGTCCACATGGAGGCCTGCACTAAAGGCTTCCTGAAGATTTGGTCATGACCAAAGAGCAAAGGCATCTCTTGGACCGTCGTTTTCGCGAGGCCGCTATACAACAGCCTGAGCTTGGGCTGCTGAAAGAGTTGCTGATGGGCCTCGGCGGTATACATCTGGTTGCGCCCCCAGACCCGGATGCAGCGTTGCCGCTCTTGATCGTCGCCGGCTTCGTTATGGCTGGACCTGTGGTGCGAAGAACAATGGAGAGGAGTGAATGTCACAGAAACCTAGCCGAAATCTGGTCCAACAAGCAACACGAACTCGTCGGGATCGGTACCGGATATGCGCTCAGTGATGATGGCCTCTGGCGTCAGCACTCGTGGGGACTTCGGCGCGAAGGGATTCTCGAAACTACCGTGTCGCGAATGAAGTACTTCGGCGTTCTGCTTCAGCACGGGGACGCTGATTCGTTTGCAATGGCAAACTTGGCTGGGGCCGGTAGGCCGTAGAGCAGTTGTGAAACAAAGGAACAGAAAGAAAGCTGACGGATGGGCCCGGCCCTCACCGCTCCACAATCTCCCTCAACCCCCGCCAGTACACATTCCTAAACGCCACCGGCCCGTGATCGCCTTGCAGCATAATCGGATTCACCGCCGCCTCGGGGATGTTCATCGCCGCGCGCGTGGGACCGTCCACCTCTACATTGCTCTGCACGGAAAGCCCATTGAACAGCACGCGGATAAATTTTGCGTTCTCCGTTTTCTTTCCCGACGCATCGAAGCGCGGCGCGCGGAACCAGATGTGGTAGGACTGCCACTGGCCCGGCATCCGGCTGGCGTTCCGGCTGGGCGCCGATCCGCCCACGCCGTGGTTGTCGATCCAGCGGTGATAAATGCCGCCGCCATCGGACGAGGTCACCGGTTCAGTCGAACCGTAGCTGTCGAAAATCTGCACCTCATAGAGGCCGTGCAGATACACGCCGGAGTTCGATCCCTTGGCCAGCATGAATTCCAGGTAGAGCTCGATGTCGCTAAACTTCTGATCCGTCGCCAGGTTCACGGTGCGGCCGTGCGGGCCGTTCAGCATGCGGTCGCCCGGGCCGCCGATAGCAGCGAGACGCGTCGGGCCCAGCAGCCGGTCCCAGAAAATCGCGCGTGCCGTGAGCCATTCGTTCGGCTGCCCGAGCCCGTGCCAGCCCGCCAGATCGTGACCGTTGAACAGCGCCGTCCAGCCGTCTTCCACCAGATACGGTGCGTCGCCATGGGCATCGCCATCGTTGAACTCGGGCCGCTGCTGGGCCAGCGCGCCGGGCCCGCTCACCACCGCCGCCGCTACCAGAACGCCCAGAAGCCGGATGAACATAGAGTCTGAGTTTAGCGCATGGCCTATATCGCCGAGAGAGGCAGCGCCTTCACGCACTACGGCGTTTTCGAGCAGGTATCGCGCGCGCTCAATCGCGTGATCGCGGTACGGCACACCAATCCACTTTCCACGTCATGGATCGATATCGCCAATCTTTCCAAGCCGCGCAGCGTGAAGATTCATACCAGCCGTGAAACCGAGTAAGTCACTTGCGCAAGCGCGGACGAGATTCAGAAAGCGCCGGTCACAGGCTTATGTGCTCGATGCCGGTATGTGCTCGATGCCGGCGGTTTCGCGGCGCAATGCCGCGGGCGGCGCGCGCGCACGACCAATTCGACGATCTGCTGAATGGCGGCAGCATCGCCTTCTTTCCCGACGGTTCGTCAATGTTGCTCTGGAATCGCGACCAGACCGCGAATTTTTGCGCCTTTATCGGTAGGGCAGCTGCCCGCGCGGCGACTCGGGCCCAATGCCCGCCGGCAATGTATTTCCCTTTCGCCGGTAATTTTTTCTCTTTATAAACAACCGTCCGGTTCTGAGAATCCTGCGCTCGCATTTGTGGCACGGCCTAAATGCATTCGTCGATTCAGCCGGAAGAGTTATGGTGTGCCGCGGCACACAGCAGGTCACACGATGGTGGCGGGCTTGCTGTGGAGTACAGTATGACATCGGCGTTACTATTCACACTGTGTTTGATTGGACAACGGCCTGCATACTTTCCTCCAACAGTCGTTCAACCCCACTCGATCGCGCCGCGCATCGTCGATCCCCGGTCGCTTCCCAATCCTGATGCCGGCACGGCGGCGTTAGAGCAGAGGCGTTTCGAGAAAAGTTTCAATCACCTCGCGGAGACCCTCATCGATTTCGCCGAGCAGTACAATCACCACCGTACGATCGATGTGAAAAAGGTCCGGGCGATTAAGAAAGCTTGGCGCGATCTGGAAAAAAGCGAACCTTGGTTTAAGGGTAAGTAAAGGACGCACAACCGGCCTTTCGGGCGATTCGCGACTTGCAGCATTTACCCGGCCGGCGGCGATGCAAGCCACCCGGAGAGGCGCCGAATAAAGCCCGCGGCAAATTCAGTCGGTCTTCACGGCAACTTCCTTGAAGTACACCGTCGAACGCCCGTCGTGATTCTGCAGCCCGATATATCCGGAGTCCGGCCGTGGTCCGCGCACCGGCTCGAACCACTTCTCCCTCGGCGGAACTTCCTGATGCCCGATTCCGGCAAATTCGTCGATCGCCTCGCCGTTCAACCACACGATCGTCTTCTGCCCTTCGAGTGTAATATCCATGGTGTTCCACTCGCCCGCCGGCTTCTGATTGCGCTTCGTAACTTTGCTCAGCGAATAGATCGACCCGGTGCAGTGC
>DATLVQ010000335.1:0-3512 GCA_035577325.1 Bryobacteraceae bacterium
GCGTGGGTTGTGTGTTGGCCGTAGAATTGGCCGGCTGCTGCTGGCTGGAAGTCGATCCGACCACACCCGGTTGCTGTGCGGCGACGAGCACCGGTAACGCAAAGAGAGCCAAGTGGAACCAATTCATACGCGGCTCCAGGATCGAGTATATGACGTATGAAACCACCGCGGCGTTTAGGGCGACCTTACGACAGCCATTCATCCAGGTGCCGGCGAACGAAGTCGTCGTCATTCAGATGAGGGTAGGCGGCGTAGATGCGGTCGATTTCTTCCATCTGGCCGGGTGAAAGATCTTCGGCGGGATTGAGACACCAACGGCCGGCGAGCAGGCCTTGCCGTCGCAGCACTTCGTGAATCCCGGCGATGCAGCCGGCGAACTGATTGGCTACATCGAATAATGCAGCGTTGGCGTCGGTGATTTCGGCAGCCAGCGTCAGCCAGCCGGGCCACTCGGGCTCTTTGCGGATACGATCGAGCAGTTCCACCACACGCCGCGTCCATACGGCCCAGTGGCCCAACAATCCGCCGGCAATGCGCACCGTTTGCATGCCGAAGCGGAATGGCGTAAGCAGGTCGACCACGATGCTGTCGTCGTTGCCGGTATAGAGCGCGATCTCGCCCGCACGGCCCGATTCCGCCAGGGCGCGCACCACGTCGAGCGTCTGGTAACGGTTGAACGGCGCCATTTTAATGGCCACGACGTTCTCGATTTCGACGAACTTGCGCCAGAACTCGTAGGACAGAACGCGCCCGCCCACTGCCGGCTGCAGGTAAAAACCGAACAGCGGGATTACGGCGGCCACGGCGCGTGCATGCATGATCAGTTCTGCCACGCCGGCGTTTGGCAGCGCGCTGAGGCTCAGCAGGCCGGCGTGATAACCGCAGCACGCCGCGGATTCAGCTTCTTTAACGGCTTGAGGCGTCGGACCGACAATGCCGGCCACGCGGATGGCGTCGGTCTTCCGTAGCTCCTCCATGGCCAGCGCGAGTACCGGCTCGAGCAAGCCGACTTTCGGATCGCGGATTTCGAATTGCGTAGTGTGGACACCGACCGCCACACCGCCCGCGCCTGCTGCTATGTAATAGCGCGTGAGCGCGCGTTGCCGCCGCTCGTCCAGCTTGCGATTGGCATTGAGCGCCAGCGGATGGGCGGGAATCGCCACGCCTTGTTGCAGCTTTTCGCGCCAGGTTTTTTCGCCGATATCGGTCATCAAAAGCGGCCGTCCCGTGTCTCGAAGTGAGTCGGTTTGGAGAGCGTTGCGCCGCCCATTCCAATCCACTCCGCGACCCATTCGATCATCTGCTCGACGGTAACCGTCGGGTAGCCGAACAGCTTGTGGCAGCGCGCGGCATTACTGAGCAGTGCGGTTTCGGATTCGACGCCGGTCACGATCGGCTCGACACCGAAACGGTCGCCGAACCGGCGTGCAATCCAGCGGACAGGAACGGTTTCGGGTCCCGTCAAATTGAGTACGGCCGGCGGCGACTGGCACAGCGCAAACGAGCGCAGCGCGATGGAGTTGGCGTCGCCCTGCCAGATCACGTTGACGTGCCCCATGCTCACGTCGATTGGGCGGCGCTCGAAGACTTTCTGGCCGATGTCCAGCAGCACGCCGTAGCGCAGGTCGATGGCATAGTTTAGCCGCAGGAACATCATGCGTGTCTGATCGCGCTGCGAGAAATATTCAAAAATGCGTTCGCGGCCGAGCGCCGATTGCGCGTACTCGCCGACCGGACCGGTGGGCGTGTCTTCGCTCGCGCCGCCCTGCGCCACGGGAACCAATGGATAGATATTGCCCGTGGAGAACGCCACGATGCGCGACCCGGCGTAGCGATCGGCCACGAGCGCGGGGAGCAGTGCGTTCATGGCCCAGGTGAGGTGCTCGGCTCCGGTCGATCCAAATTTGCGTGCCGCCATGTAAAGCACGTTCGGCGCATCCGGAAGTGTCGCCATAGCGCCGCGTGCAAGCAGGTCGGCGCTCACGGTTTCGATCCCTACAGCCTGCAATTCGTGCTGCACGCGCGGCTCCGAGAAACGCGCCACACCGATGATCCGCTTCGGCAGTTTGGCGCGCTCACATGCCCGGCGCGCGCGTTTGGCCAGGCTCGGACCCATCTTCCCGGCGACGCCCAGAATGAGCAGGTCACCTTCCATCTCGGCCATGGCGCGCGCGTCGGCCGCCGACGGTTCCGCGAGGAGATCCTCCAACTGCTGTTCACTCGCGATCATCAGCGCTTGTATCCGATCTTGCGGAGAAAGTCGCGGCGCCTGGCGGCGTCTTCAGCGGTTTCGACGCCCTTGGGCGATGCGCCGTCGATCACGCCCAGCACGCCGCGTCGCTGTTCGTTTTCGGCCACGATGACGGTCGCAGGATTGGCCGTCGCGCAGAAAATGGAACAAACTTCCGGGACATCTTTGATACGGCTGAGCACATTAATGGGATATCCGTCACGCATCACAATGACGAAGATGTGACCCGCGCCTACGACAGTGGCATTGCGCGCGGCCATCGACTTCAACGCTTCGTCGTTGCCATCCACGCGGGTGAGGCACGGTCCGGAAGCCTCGTTGAACGCCACGCCGAATTTCATTTGCGGCACGGTGTTGACGAGCGCTTCGTACAGGTCTTCCACGCTCTTGATGAAGTGCGTCTGGCCCAGAATCACGTTCCCGCCCTCTGGAATTTCGAGCGGTATGGATTTCAGCTCCATGAGAACTATTTAGAATACAACGTGTGTCGATGCTCAAACACTGCCGCGTTGCGAGTTGGCCCATTCAGCTTCAGGGCCGATGATCTGATGACATCAAATTCAAAGTCGGACGCATGATGAAAATCCCTCGTTAGCCGCGACGTAAGTTTTGGGGATCTTTAGGTGCGTCGGATTTAGCGGGCAAGCAGTCAGTGTTGAATGATTTAAGCCACAATGCTGAGCGAAACTGACGTCGTGCCAAAACTTACATAGTCCTCTTAGGCCGGACAGGTAATTTTTATCACATCCGCATCTATGTTGCTGGAAATGCGATGCGTGTGTCTGGCAGACCAGTTGCAATGTTCAAAAGCCGCAGGTGAAGACTGCTCTTATTCTCGACCCCGACATAGGCTTCGGCTTCTGGCTGGCGCGCGGTCTTGACCGGTCGAATTATCAGTCATTTCCAGCCAAAAGCGTCGCCGATGCCTCCGCTTTGATCGGCGAGCTCCGCATTGAAGTCGACCTGCTGATTCTTAATGCGGTTCTGCCTGACGCCGCCGAGCTGATTGAGTCCCTCCGCCGGTCGAATGACGAATTGAGAGTGGTCGCACTGATCGGCGACGAGCCGCGGTTACCCGGCATCGCGGCCCGCGTGGATCTCTGCTGCCGCAAGCCCGAGCGTACCGAGGACAAGCGGCTCGAATGGATTGAACATGTGGAAGAACTACTACCCGCGAGCCTGCTCGGCGCGACATTCAAAGACTCCGTGCTCCTGCGCAAGTGCGCCAGCGCCGTGGTCCGGTATACGCAGCAGAGGGCAG
>DATLVQ010000336.1:0-5979 GCA_035577325.1 Bryobacteraceae bacterium
GTCGAGCCGAGGAAGATGCCCGCCAGGCGCTTGAGTGGGAATTTGACGAGTATTGCAATAACAAAATCGATCGCTACATTGCTTCCCTCGATCCAACGGAAGTCGCCGCTGTCCGCGATGCGGTCGCGCAGGAGATACGCCAACAACACACGAGCTCCTGGCTCATCGACTCCTTCACAAAGCAGAGAACTCGGAGCGAGCTCGCGAAGCGGGTTCCGCTCATGACGATCGAGGAGTTTAAGGTGAAACGGGACCAGGGGACTGTTGTAGGACCCGAGCCAGCCGCACAGACGGTCGACGTAGCTGCGGTTCCGGAAAGCCGAACGGCGTCACCCGAAGTCGCCTCTGAAGCCATCGCTCAGGCAGCCGTCGTCGACTTGCCAAGCAAACCCGATGAGAGCAGGCCAGGGCTCCTTTCTCAGGAATCGGAATCGGCAATCCAGCGGGCGCCGAAAACGGCAACGAATCCGGCAATCTTTAAACCCGTCGAGCTCGTATCCGAACAGCCGCCGCAGTCGCCCGCCACCGATCCACTAGTGACCGCCCCGGACGGAGGAGCGATCGAGAATCCGGCAATCCGGCAAGACACGGAAATATTGCCGGAAACCCCAGAACCGGCTATCGAGCTCGTGTCCGAACGGCCGCCGCTGGCGCCGGGCGCCGATCAACCCGAGATGGGGATTGTATAGCCGCACCTGCCTATCGGCTCGATGCAAATCGTGGTTCGGGTTCTAGGGTAGGGTATGGGGCAGGTTCTAGAGTCGTCCCCATACCCACCAAGAACTACCGAACGGTCCAAAAGACCCGTCCTTGTTGGGCTTATCGCCCACAACTGGTCCGCGCATGGTGGCCGTCTTACCGCCGGCTGCCCCCATTTTCGGCTATCACCGCTCGCTACCGCTCGGGATGACCGTCCTATCAGACGCTCACCAAAATGGGGGCAGCCGTCGCTAGCACCCAGCCGCCTCGCCGACAGGCGAGGCCGCAGCTTCGGCTAACCGCCTTCGGGCCACCGTGCGCGATAACTGGGAACCAAGGGATTCCGGCAGCCGGCAAATTTTGCCGGTTTATGGTTCCTTGCCCAGGCGGCAATTGCCGGCGGAAATGGGGCCGAACTGCCGCACTGGCCATCCTGGACTACACACACACGTGACGCCGACACCCTCAAAAAAGGGGATAGTCAGACCTGAACAACCGGAAGCAAACTTGTCTTGGCGGGCGTCTGCTGAACGCTCCCGCAAGTCCTAGGGAACGGCGGGTTGCCTGGCGGCAGACGCCCGGCCAAATGCTATGCCACAGTCGAGCGAGGCGGAATGCGCTGAAGAGAAACGTTTGTTTGCGGAGCTGAGGCACACCCTCGGGGACCTCGTCGAGATCCAACGTTCGCACATGGACGCGCTCGGGAGATGGCCAAGTATCGCGGTTCGAAAAGGAGATCCGCGTTGCGCTATCGGTTTGGGAAGACGCCCGCCACGCTTACATGCAGCACGTTTTGGATCATGGTTGCCGGTCGAGCAAAGATCTGATTTGAATAAAGGGCAGGGGGCGCACGGTATCGCAGTTCGGTGATGCCTCAGTGGGGAGCTCCAATTTCCAGGGTACAAACGATAATCAATCCGGGCATTGCCGAAACCGACGTTACGAATTGCGAAACTTGACAGCGTTAGAAGAAACAATTAATCTTTTTAACGTCCGAACTGATTCACTTATTGAGTCGCTCGGAAACTCAAGATCGCAGTTTAGAAACGATACGTTCTCCAATACCAAGGGCCCTCCGTGATAGATGATCCTTGAGTCTTTGAAAACAATATTTCGGATATCTAAATTATCAAACGAGATTTCGTACTTATCGACGAGCGCCACGACAGATCCGCCCAATACCGGGCTCGGTAAGCCACCCATCTTTGCCCTCCCAGCTATTGAGCTAATCGATGCTCCGCCGATGATGCACTTATCCGATACGTCAACAGCGGCATATATTTTGGAATCGGCCGATCGCGGCTTTACAGGGAGAAACAATGGTAGCGTTTCCATTGCCGTACGAGCTAGGTAGTATAGGTGGCCTGCGTCACTGAGCAGTTCGCCACGAGATAACGAAGCTCGATAGGCAAGGATCTGACCGACAGCAAAGACGGTGGACTCTGAAGGACAAGCCTTCAGCAGTGACAAGACATCCTGTTCAGCTTGGGTTACCAAACTGCCTTCGACGGTGGCATTGACCTTTACAGCATCTGCCATGACGCGTCCTATGATATGGGCCTTTTCTTCTGGCGGCGCGGCGGAAAAAACCGCCTCTCTAAACCGCCTGTTCAAAATTGCAGCTTCTACAGCCGGCGCAGAAACCAAAGCAATAATAGCTAGCAGACCAGTGGCGGCTAAACTGGCTGCATAACGGATGTAGGTTCGTTTTGAGAACTTCGGTCGGTCGAATTGAAGCTGAGGTTTCGGAAGAACATAAAACAGAATTTGTGCCAAGAAGATAGTGCCGCCAGTAATGGTTGCCAACGATCTCGCGTCAACAAAAGATAGGCCGAACCGCTGAGCGGCGAAACCGATCACCGCAATACAGCCTGCCGACGTTAAAATCATTCTCCAACGGGCGGCGGTGTCACGGTCAAACAAAACATCGAGATGTTCTAGAATCACGTTAATCACGGAAGATTCCCTTTATCGCCCGAGTCCCAAGCGCCAATGCGATGATAACAAAGAGGCCGTAGTTGAGCCAGAAATGAGTTTCTCCAAATACCTCAAGGTGTTCAGGTTTGACGCCGGCTGCGCGTGCGACCCCGATGAGCCACGCAAACCATATTAAACTCACGAAAATGAGGCTGCCGATCGCGGCGTCAACGAGGAAGCCAGCCAGAAAAACTACCAACCTCCATCCAGCGTCTTGGAACAGGCGGACGTATGAGCGCTGATCCTGGGTTTGCTTCATCTACGAGCAACTCAGCGAAGCGTTCCGGCCTGTGACCACCGCCTCAGTCCCTCAGGTTGGTCCGGTTTTTCTTGGCCAACGCAGGGAGCGATGAGCCTGCTGCGGACCAATAGAAATACAAAGAGCAGGGCAGACAGCAACAACCAGTAGGACCCCGGCTCAGGTGCACCCGCCGTAACCCTGAGATTGGCATCAACCGAGAAGGCATCAAACCCAGTCGATGGTTGGACCGACGAGCCGGAAAAGTCCGGACTGGAAAAGCCCATATCGAGAAAACCAGTTATTGCTGGGGCCATGTCAGCGTAGGCAGCTAGGCCGCCCAGTGGAATGAGGACGGGGCCGCTGAGGCTAAGTCCGTTCTGGGTCAGAGTCAGATTAGCATCGCCGGTGAAAGAGCCGGTTAACCCACCAAATCCCGGTGGACCAACGCACCCGCCAAGGGGAGAATCAACGCAGGGGAAATTCAACGGGAATGGGTACTCGCTGCCAGACAGCCCTTGGAAAAAGAACGATCCGCCACCCGCGAAGGTCCAGGTATCTGCTGTATTGCCAATGAAGGGGCCGGTGCTGAGCCCAGCCGAACAATCTGCTACATCGGCGCAAACCACTTCATAACCGTTTGCAATAATGTGCCAGTTCGCTTCATCGATCAACAGTTGCAAACCAGCGGTGCAACATACTACCTGTGACTCATCGCCACCGTCGCTGGCAGCGAATAGAAAGTCGGCTCTCATAGGCAACGCCATCGCCAGCAGTGTTAAGGTAAACAGTTGAAGCACGCGCACTGGAAACCTCTTTCGAGACTTCCGACGCTATCAACTTGAATGGCCGGAGTCAATCCGGCCATTGCGCCAATCGCCAGTACTGCCTGTATGCCGAGAATTGTCAGCGTATCATGCGTACGACTGCGAACCGCGTGAACATCAGCCGCAGAGTTTTACCCCCACGTTTTTCAGTAAACGCTCAGCCCTCGGCCGTGCACAGGGGGTTGTCACGGCCATGTGGCGACGACGAGTCATTTGAACCTGAATCGCGCGTATGTGATCAAGGAATTCATCAAAAAGGGGTAAGGGTGAAACAAGCCCACGCCTGCTTTGCATGCGCAAGGGTTCACTGAACAATGTGACCGTCTTTTTCCATCCAATGAAATCCCCAACCACTTCGGATACATGCGCAATCACTTGTTTCTGACACAGCAATAGGTTCGTTAGGCGATGTGAGAATTGCCAATCCTTCATGAGTCGCGGTTATCGTCCGTTTCGCAACAGCGAGCGCCGTACCTCGCGTCTCCATCGTCATACTATGCTTCTCCACCACAAACCTCCTCAAGAGCGGGTCGCGGCGAAACACGTTAAATCGCTGGTCAGAGCCAGTCTTTATCTCTCGCCAAACCGATAACTCCCCAAAAGCGTTTACCACTCCGGCCTCTCCCCAGAATGCCTGAGTTTCAATCTTCGGGATTCCGTACGCTTTGTAAGTAAGTGTGAAATCAACGACGTTGAGCCGATTTTGCTGGTCAATGTCAAAGACCACGACTAGGAATAGCGGGTCATCTTGCTTATACGGAGTCGGCCATAAAAACCGCGGCAGTATGTTAAGAAAACTCGTGAGGGTCGTTGTTAAATGTTCTTGAATCGCCGGTATCGAATCTGTAGAGTATGCGCGACTTTTATAGTAGGCCGTAACCTCCTGCATGACATCGAATCTTTTACTGAACCGTCCTTCGTCCGGAAAGGCAGGATTCCCAGTGGCTCCCACAACCGCAAATTTTCCAAGGTCAATAATCTTAGATACGTCGTCACGGGTGCTAAAGCGTTTTGTACCATCGGGGAATTCATCCCGGTGAATTTCTCGTTTGTCGGCGCATATCACGATTCCGCTTCGGTACGGCGCCGACACAATCAGCGATCCATAACAAAACAGCGGCAGAAAGAAAAGCAATCCAGCAACGCGCATGGCTCCATTTTAACTGAGATCCCGTATCCAACATCCAGATCGGTCGAGCAGATCGGTCGAGGGTAAACTCCGGACGAACGAAGACGGCGCAGCGTGAGCTTGAAATCCCAATCCCTTCCATTTCATCGAGTGTAGTCTCGTCGCCCATTCGGTCATAGAGCTTCGTCGTCCGGGGGGCTCGCTCCGGGAATCTTCTGTGGATTTTGCCACATTTCGGACCCTCGTATCTTCTTCGCCCATTTGGCGGTATACTTTTTGGGGACACTCTCAGCTGGTCTTCTGTTGTGATATAGTGTCCGGCCAAGATCCGCAAAGGCGGATTCTGATTCAGTAGCACCTTTCAAGGATAGCCACCGCAGTGCTTGCTTCACTGCAGATGGCAACGTTTCGGTTCCTTTCAACGTAGCCGCCTGCTCTCGTAACAGGCGGCTCTTCTTTTTTGTGTTACACTATTCACGCGGGGATCGTGGGGAGCAAGCCTCCGATCAATTTAAGACCCGCCCTTGAAAGGCGCCGCTGAAACATGAAGTCTCACAATACCCTGAAAACCTCCACCCTCAATCTTACGAAGGGTAAAGAAAAGGTTCATCTGTAAAATCCAGGGAACGGAGCGCTGTTTCACTTTTGGCGTCGCCCAAGCGTTGAAAGGAAACGAGCGTGCACAGCAGGTATGAAGTCTCTGATGTCAGATTTCAGATCGCCCTTCGGCTTAATGATCTCGCCCGCGATGTTTATCTGCTGATCGAGACCACTTCCGAAGATAACCCCTCACAGCAAAAGGAAATCCTCAGAGCAGGTATAATGCCCGCTCTCGATCGTTTTATAGCCTCCGTCGCGGCTGTCATGCACATAGACCTTGCCAGCATCCGGAAGCCACCGACCTCGGAAGGGAGCGGTAATATCGACAGATCCTCCGCGTTGTAGATATCTTAATTCTGCGCCAACTTCCTCCCCCATTGGCGCGTTTTTGTGCCCAGCCGTTTAATTGGCTGGAGGGAAGGGGTAGTCATTGCCTTTAGAATTCACTCCGGCTCAAATCCCAATCCTCTCCACCTCGTCGAGCGTAATCTCGTCGCCCGTGCGGTCGT
>DATLVQ010000337.1:0-2127 GCA_035577325.1 Bryobacteraceae bacterium
ACGAGCGCCTCGAGTGCGATCTGGTCGCCAAGCCAGTGGTCGCGGCTAACATCGAGTACCTTGGCGCCGATGAAGCGCTCAACAAGCCCGAAGATGTTGGCATACGAACGCCCTTGAATCTGCGACAGCAGGCGGCATTCGATGGCGTTCAGAAACGACAGCCGATCGACGAACGACAGGCCGTCAGGCAGAAACTTTTTCGTGAAGTCGAATTCTCGACCGCGAATTACATCGCGATCGATGTCCCAGCGAATGCGCTTCGAGACTTCCACGCACTTTGCGTAGCGAGCGGAGTCGACGTACGGCTGCAAGACTGGCTGCTGAACAACGGCATCCGTAAGGTGGATTTCGTCTTGCGCGGGATCAGTATCGGTCGTAGCAACGGCATTCACTGCTGACATGGACTTACTCCAGAGAATGGGGATGGTTCTACAGCGTAAAAGCAGTCGAGATATCTCGAACGGGTCTATGAAATTGCCTGGCTCTTCTTGAGCAGGCGCATACAACGCGGATGTCCCGCATCGAATCGCGAAAGCATCACGCCTGCATGGACTTCATTCCTCCGATCAGACGAGCTGCGTTTGGTGGTCTTCAGGCACGGTGCTAGTATCACCACAGCATCAACGACATTGAATGGCCGGGCGTCCAGCTTTCTTGTGCGCGGCTCCAACATTGCGCGATCGCTACTATGGACGCTCTCTCCGATGTATTGCGCGTCATCCAGCTGACGGGAGCGGTTCATCTCGACGGCTGCTTCTCTGCGCCCTGGTGCGTCATAGCTCACGCCGATTCCGCCCTTTGTTCAGCGTATTTGCCGCCTTCCAAGCGCGTTGTTTCGTTCCATCTGGTGACAGAAGGAGCGTGCTGGGCGATGCTGCCAGGCGATTCGGCTGGTGCGCTGCATGTCCAGGCAGGCGATGTCATCGTGGTGCCGCAAGGCGAAACTCACGTGTTAGGCAGTTCTACGGATCTCTCACCGGAATTCCTGGGGCCGTTGCTGGCCACGCAGATAGAGACGAGGCCAGGTGAAGTGATGGAGCTTGCCTACGGTGGCGGAGGTGCGGTCACACGTTTGGTGTGCGGCTTTCTCGCTACGCACGACAACTCACGCAATCCTTTACTTTCGGCACTGCCGCGGCTGTTCAAGGTCGACATGCGCGGATCCAGCGCGTCGTGGCTCGAATCGTCGCTGCGCTTTGCAACCCAGGAGGCTGCCTCAGCGCAAGCCGGCAGCGCCACGGTCCTGGCCAAGCTTGCCGAGCTCTTGTTCGTCGAAGCGGTGCGCCGCTACGTCGCCACGATGCCTGACGATCGCAAGGGCTGGTTGGCGGGACTGCGCGATCGCTTCGTCGCGCGGGCGCTTGCGCTGATACATGCGCGACCGGTAGACCCATGGACCGTGGAAGCGCTCGCCCGCGAAGTGGGCATCTCGCGTTCCGGGCTGGCACTGCGTTTCACGGAATTGGTCGGCCTCCCGCCGATGCAGTACCTGTCGCTGTGGCGTTTGCAGCTCGCTGCAAATCAGCTTCGCCTCACTGATTCGTCGCTAGCGTCAGTTGCCGAGACTGTCGGTTACGAATCAGAAGCCTCGTTCAATCGCGCGTTCAAGCGAGAGTTCGGCGAGCCGCCAGCCACATGGCGCAGGAACAACGCTGCCAGTGCAGCGGTTGGGGGTAATGAAAGCGCGAGCGTCACCGCATCGGAGGGCTGAGTTCGACCCGTTGCCGTCGTCCGACCCCGAGCGGCCAAAGCGGCGGCTTACTGGGGTATAACGGCCAGTCGGCGTCGCACCACTTCGTTGACCTGCATAACGGATTGCGGCGCAACACGCGGCACTTTGGGACCAATAAACGCAATACCGCTAACTCTAGTTATCATCGGTGCGGCTTCCGGATTTTGCAGTCGCCGCCGTCCCGTTCGTCTTCTGTGAAAATCCCGCCCGCGGCGGTCGCGCCCGCCTAAGCTTGATTCATATAGTCCGCCGAGCCCGCGAAGGCCAGGCAGTGCCTAGGAGGTGACATCATGTCCAGCCGGAGACGATCATTCCTGCCGGTGGCCATCGCGGTCAACCTCACAGTGGCGGAGCTTCTGGTCCGCACCGGCGGACGGAAGTGTGCAACCGTGCTC
>DATLVQ010000338.1:0-2382 GCA_035577325.1 Bryobacteraceae bacterium
ATTCCCAATGCTGCTTTCATGATTCATCCCTCCTCATCGAGCCGGATTGACCGACCTGCTCCTACTTGTTAAAGTGCAATTCCGGGCTAAATTGGCTCACAGGCTGAAACAAGTCCCGGTTTTCGAAGCTCAGTCAATGAAGTTCCCGGAGGGCCGGAGCTTTAACCTATTGTCTTTTCAACGAGTTGACTTAGGGGAAGCAAGCCGCTAATGTTTCGGCCACGGAAGCTCGCACCGCAGAGGGCTTTTTCATGCCAGAACCGCCGGCACAGCCTGTCAGTGAGATACTGGCCAAATGGCAGGCCGGCGATGAGGAGTCTTTGCGTCGTTTGGTGCCGCTGGTGTACGGTGAGCTTCGCAGAATCGCCCACGGCCACTTTCGTAACGAACGCCCCGATCACACCCTGCAGACAACCGCCTTGGTGCATGAGGCCTATCTCTGCCTTATGAAACAGCACCCCATGGACTTTCAGAATCGCGAGCATTTCTTCGCGGTCAGCGCCAACTTGATGCGGCAGATTCTGGTTCAATACGCCAGGCGGCGAAATGCCGCCAAGCGAAACGCAAGGAACAAAGTAGCGCTGGAAAGCGTAAGGCTGGATAGCGCGATGACTTTCTTTCCAAAGCAGAGCGTGGATTTAGTGGCCCTCGACGACGCACTGAACTCTCTGGCCAAACTCGACGCTCAGCAAAGCAGGATTGTCGAGCTGCGTTTCTTTGCCGGTTTGTCCATCGAGGAGACTTCGCGCGTGTTGGGAGTCTCTCCGGCAACCGTCAAAAGGGACTGGGCCACGGCCAGAATCTGGCTATCCCGCGAGATGCGCGCGACACCGGCCCATGACCCCTGAACGCTGGCAAAAATTAAGCGATGTGCTGTATCAGGCGCTAGAGCTTGCGCCCGGAGACAGGTCTGCGTTCCTTGATCGTGCCTGTGCCTCTGACACTGCCCTCCGCCGGGAGCTCGAGTCGCTCCTCTCGGCCAGTGACGAAATGAGGTCAAGCTTCCTCAAGTCTTCATCGCTGGCTATGACCATCAAGCGCGGAACCAGGCTCGATGATTACGAAGTGGAGACGCTGATCGGGTCTGGAGGAATGGGCGAAGTTTATCGGGCTCGAGACACCCGTCTCAAACGTGCCGTGGCCATCAAAGTTCTGCCACAGTTTGTCTCGAACGATCCCGACCGGCTGCGTCGTTTCGAGCAGGAAGCGCAGGCTGCCGCTGCTCTGAACCATCCCAACATCCTAGCCGTCTTCCAATTGGGTACCTACCAGGGCACGCCATACATGGTTTTGGAACTGCTTGAAGGGCAGAACTTCCGGGAACTGCTCCGCAATGGTGTGTTGCCCGTGAGATTGGTTGTGGATTATGGGGGGCAGATAGCACGGGGCTTGGCGGCGGCTCACGCAAAGGGAATCGTGCACCGCGATTTGAAGCCGGAGAACTTGTTCCTGACCAAGGAGGGGCGCGTCAAGATTCTCGATTTTGGTTTGGCGAAACTCACGCAAGGCCAACCGGCCTTGGACAGCAATGCTCCCGTAGTGACCGAAAGGACGGAGCCCGGCATAGTGATGGGCACTGCCGGCTACATGGCGCCTGAACAAGTGCGCGGGAAAAAGGCGGATCATCGCGCCGACATTTTTGCCTTCGGAGCAATTCTCTACGAGATGCTTGCGGGTAGACGCGCGTTCCGCAAGGCAACGTCGGTCGAAACCATGAGCTCCATCCTGAACGAAGAGCCTGAGCGCATTTCGCAGCTTGTGCCAAATCTTCCAGCGTCGTTGCAGAGAGTAGTGCAGCGCTGTCTGGAGAAAGACCCGGAGCAGCGTTTCCAGTCGGCTTCTGACTTGGGCTTTGCTCTGGAAGCATGGTCGGACTCCCGCGAGGTGGCACCTCTGGAGCCGAAGCTATTTGAAGTTGAGGCGCCGCGGAAAACAGTGAGGCCGGCCCTGCGGAAAGGCGCTTTCGTAGCCGTCGTCCTGGCTGTTTTTGCTGCGGGATTCTGGCATTTAGCCAAGCCGCCTCTACCCCCGCATGTCGCGGACTACACCCAGATTACCCACAACGGTTCCATTGGGGGACTTGCGGGCACCGATGGAAGCAGGATCTACTTCAATACCTATCCGTGGGGACCCGTGGGGCAGGTCGGAATAGACGGAGGGGATATCACCACGATATCCGCGGGATCGGAATCTCCCATTGCGACTGATGTGTCGTCGGATGGAACGAGTCTTCTTCTCTGGTCGACCTCCGGTATTTTTTCTATGGAAACGGCCGGAGGTTCGCCCCGTTTCATCACGAGGAGGAATGGAGGCTCCTCTCCTGCATGGTCGCCGAACGGAAAGTTCGTAGCGTATGGGGACCAGGACGAGAGCCTCTATACG
>DATLVQ010000339.1:0-2884 GCA_035577325.1 Bryobacteraceae bacterium
TGCTGCCGATTGGAGCAGCTTTCGTTTACCGCATGAATGTGGAGGAGGAAGCGCTTTCGCGCGCTCTCGGCCCGCGTTACACCGATTACATGAAGCGCACGAAACGGCTTGTGCCATTTGTTTATTGAGATGGCGCGAAGAGGCATTTCAAATTTGAACTGATTCGGTCCGAGCTGGACGGGCAGTAAGTTAAGCGTCCGATCTGTAAGGAAGCAGGAAATCCTGCTTTAACGATTCGATCTTGGACGTTCGACGTTGAGCGTTCGGCGTTGAGCGTTGACTTGTGGCCGAAGGCATCCAGTCGCGGCGAAGTTTTCGAAACTGTCAGCGACAGTTTCCACTTCAACCTAACAAAGGAAAAACCTCCATGAAAAAAAATCCGTCTTCCCAGTCCGGTCTGTTTAATCCACGTGCGTTCGCGGCATTTACTCTCTGTTGCGCCGCAGTGTTGCTGGCTGCCGCGAGTTTCGCGGGGCCGACATCTGGGGCCGCCCCATCCATCTTCGGACATCCGGTCATCAGCGGTATTGGCGGCGTTGGTTTCGAGCAGGGCCTGCGAGTCGATCCTTCGAATCCAAACCGCCTCTACACCAGCGTGCCAGGCTCACTCTCGTCGGACACGAGTTGGGTGTGGCATTCCCTCGACGGCGGTAAGACTTTCAAATGGGTCGTCGCCGCCACCGCTCTTGAAGGCAAATACACCACCTGCGCCGGCGGCGGTGATACCGAAACTGGCGTGGACTCGGCGGGGCATCTCTATTTTGCCGACTTGACGCTGGCAAACTTTAGCACTTCCCGCTCGGACGACCACGGCGCGACCGCCACTTGCAGCAATACAGGCGTCCCGGATGAAGTCGTTGATCGCCAATGGTACGCGTTCGACGGCGACCCGACCAATGGTGGCAGCATCTATCTGGTAAATGACGAATTCGCGCGCGCTCCCGCGATGTGCGGCTCGCCGACGAACTTCGGTCAGAATATTCTCGTAATGTATCGTTCGCCGGTGCCAGGCGGTCAGGCACTTGCCGGGATCGAATTCGGTCCGGCAAATGACGTCAGTAACCCGCTTGGTTGTGATGAAGGCATCATGGGCAACGACGAAGTTAGCCCTGTGGCAAGCACACTGGGTCAGCCCAACGGATCCGGCGGATATACCACGCTCCCAACACCGGTTAAACATGTTTACGTCATCCACGATGATGCGCTCCTGAACAGAATTTTGATTGGCCGCTGCTTTCCGGTGGCGTTTGGTCCGCCTATCCCCAATGTGAGTGATCCAAGCGGCTTGAATTGCGTCGATCTGCCTGTAGCGGATCTCGGCTCGTCGAACAAGACCGGCGCGAATTTTCCGACGATGGCGATCGATAGAGCAGGCAATCTCTACGCCGTATGGTCGCAAGCGCCTATCAATAGCAGCGGTCAGGTGACTGGCGACACCGTGCTCAAGTACTCGTTTTCCACCGATCAAGGCAATACCTGGGCCGCTCCGATTCAAATTAACACATCGGGTTCACCCGCAGGCACCCTCCACAACAACGTGTTTGGGTGGGCCGTAGCTGGAGACGACGGACGCGTGGACATCGCCTGGTACGGCACGCCTGGTGTCGCCCCCAACCCTTCTAACGGCCCGGACTCCTGCGACGGCTGCGACTGGAGCCTCTGGATGGTACAGACATTGAACGGACACGCTGCGAGTCCAACTTTTACCGCGCCAATTCTGGCGAGTGAGCATTTTATCCATCGCGGCACCATGAACACGCTCATTGGCGGCCAGAACGGCGACCGAACCCTCGGCGATTTTCTCCAATTGCGAATGGGTGCAAATGGTGAGGCGGAAATCAGCTATGCCGATTCGAACAATGTTGACGAAGGCTCTGCCCCGCACGCCATGTTCGTCCGGCAGAATAAGGGCAACGGGCTATTAGTGGCGCATCCCCACGTGGACATTTCAGGGCTGACACCGATGAATGCCGTGTCCGACCCAACCGGCGACGGCAAGTATGAAGTAAACGGTGTTAGCAGCGCGAACATGCCGCAGCTCGACATCACCCACTCGAGCGTGAAGCGGCTCACCTCGGCTCCGTGTTCAAACGCCGCCCCTTGTTATCAAGTGGTGATGCAGCTAAACAACCTGTCTCTGGCACCGACCACAGCGCAGGATCCGGACCTTGATTTGGTCTGGCTGACCCAATGGTTTGTTCCATCCACGACGGATCCGAATGGTGGAAAGAATTTCTTCGTCTATGCCGAGTCTTTCAATGGCAGCGCGGTGCAATGCTTTGCTGGCGAAAACGCTGAGCAGGCGGTCGGGGGCGGGGTGACCCTGACATATCCGGGCACGACCCAACTGCCAGCCGCCAACTGCGTGGTGCATACCGGCGGCAACGGTACGATCACGATAGACGTGCCACTATCCAATGTGAACGAGCCCGGTGCGATTGATAACCGGCTGCACGAAGTCACCGCCAGCACCATGACGCTTCAAGAGCGTGCCAACACCAACCCTCCTGTCTTCGGCATCGGTGGTTCGCTGTTCAACCTCATTGACGTGGCTCAGGGATACACGTTCGATCCCGGACACTGAGGTTAGATAGCCTCATTACGTCTTGAGTCGGCGGTAACTCGCCTTCGCACCCCTTCGGCGTGGCAGGCAGACCGCCGCTAGAGGAAGGCCATTGGTGTTCGCCTGTTCGGGATCAACGACATAGAAAAGCTGCGCGGGAAGCAGCGAGCGAGTGTGGGCAATGAGCGAGTTTCAAAGTTTTCGGAGTTAGTGCCTGCCAAGCCGTAACTCCAGAGATTTGATTCGCTCATGCCCGTTCGCTCAGCCTTCGGCCTTCCCGTCCACGTCGCGGCGTCCCTAGTCGCTCCATTCTCGACTAAG
>DATLVQ010000340.1:0-7765 GCA_035577325.1 Bryobacteraceae bacterium
CCGTTATCTGGCCGCGCGAGGCGTTAACCGATTTTTCGAGGTCGGTGCCGGCGGGGTACTTACAGGCTTGCTGCGCAGTATCGATCCAGCGTTACAAGGGATCAGGTTCGGCGAAGCGGTCGACGTCGAGAAGCTCCGTATTGCCGCTGCTACGCATTAAAATGTGACGCCAATCAGGACCTCGGCTTGATTCTGGCTCGATCGCAAGACGTCGGCCAACGAGCCGAGATTGGCCGATCCCCAGCGCGTATAACGGATCTCCGGGGACACGCGAATGAGATGTAAATTGAGTTCCAGGCCGCCGCCCAGCACGACGCCTTTGTTCGTTCCCGACATTTTCGTCTTCGTCAGCCCTAGAGAGCCAGAAACCTGTGCCAACTGCCTCGCCCCACTCCAGCGATCGAAAGCAAATCCGGCGTCAAGAAACGGCCGGACAATCACTCCAGGAACTTTGTATTTCAACAGCAACGGAAACTCCCAGGCATTTGCGGCTGTGCCGTTTGCGATCACGTCGACAAGGTTGGAAGCCGTATCGTAATGAAACCTGCGATACAGCGCGTCGAACTCCACGCCGAAACCCGCTGGAAAATGCATCTCGACGATCGGCCCAAGAATGAAGGGCGTGGCACTCGAGCGGAATGTCGCCTGTGGGTTATCGACCGCATGGAAAAAGTCGGTTAAAGGCACACCACCTTTTACTCCAAAGGCGAACTGCGCAAACGCCGATGCCGATAATAACAACCAAGTCAGTACGAGTCGCATGTGCTTGCGACGGCCCGGAGAGCCAGGGAGTTGCAGACGACCGTGTGATTTTACACGGAACTCGCGCTCGATAACGCGCGTTCTAACAGCTTGGCATCACGAAATGCCGTGCTCGAGCAGCTCAAGCAGCCGCTTTTCGTCGATCACTTCCACGCCGAGCTCGCGCGCCTTGTCCAATTTCGATCCCGGCTCTTCGCCAGCGACCACGAAGCTGGTCTTCTTGCTTACCGCTGTACTGACCTTTCCGCCGGCGTCTTCAATGCGCTGCCGTGCGTCTTCGCGGCTGATTCCGGTGAGCGCGCCAGTGAGGACAAAAGTGAGCCCCGCAAGCGGACCGCCATGCCGGCGCCGTACCCGGTATTCGAATTGCACCCCAGCGGATCTCAGCCGCTCCACCAGATCCTGGTTGCGGGGCTCGCGGAAGAACTGGTAAATGCTTTCGGCCACCTTTGGGCCAACTTCTTCGGCTTTCTGCAGCTCGTCGATCTGCGCAGCGGCAATCCTGTCCAGGTCGCCAAATTCTTCGGCTAAGAACATCCCTGTACGTTCGCCCACGAAGCGGATGCCGAGCGCGTTGATCACGCGGGGCAGCGGATTTTGTTTGGACTTCTCGATGTTGCGGACGACGTTGGCGGCCGACTTTCCGCCCATGCGATCGAGATCCGCCAACCTCTCCACCGTGAGATCGTAGAGATCGGCGACGCTTGTGACGATTCCGCGGTCCACGAGCTGTTCCACCAGCGCGTCGCCCAAGCCGTCGATATTCATGACCCCGCGGGATGCGAAATGGAGGATAGACTCCTTCAACCGGGCTGGGCAGTTCGTATTGATGCAGCGGCTGGCGGCTTCTCCCTCTTCACGCACCACTTTGCCGCCGCAGACCGGGCAGTGTTTCGGGATTTGAAATGGCCGCCGGCGCGAGCCCTGGGTGTGGACGCGGACCACTTTCGGAATGACATCACCCGAGCGTTCAATCACCACGGAATCGCCAATCTGCAAACCGAGCCGCGCAATTTCATCCTCGTTGTGCAAAGTGGCGCGAGATACAGTGACGCCGCCGACCTCGACGGGGGTGAGCCGCGCAACGGGCGTCAATGCACCGGTCCGGCCAACTTGCACATCGATATTCTCAACGGTGGTAACCGCCTGCCGCGCCGCATACTTGAAGGCGATGGCCCAGCGCGGAGCCTTGGCCGTGTATCCAAGCCGGAGCTGCTGCTCGATGGAATCCACTTTGACCACTACGCCGTCGATCTCGTAAGGCAAATCATCGCGCTTCGATTCCCATTCTTTGCAAAATGCCAGCAGCTCATCCAAGTTCGCGCAGAGCTTGCGCCTGGCGTTCACCTTGAAGCCCATTTTGTGAAGCGCATCCAGCGATTCCCAATGGCTCCGGTAGTACGGCCGCCCATCCACCAGTAGAAAGTAAGTGTAAAATTCCAGTCGTCGCGAAGCCGTAATCGAAGGATCGAGGACGCGTAATGATCCCGCCGCGGCATTGCGCGGATTGGCGAAACGGGAAAGGCCACGCTCGTCCCGCTCCTGGTTGAGTCTTTCGAACGCCCGTCGGAGCATGACTGTCTCGCCGCGCACCTCGAACTGATCGAGCTTCGAATTTATGCGCAAGGGCAGCGACCGGATGGTGCGCGCATTCTCAGTCACGTCCTCTCCAATGAGCCCATCGCCGCGCGTGACTGCCTGTACGAATGCGTTTTTCCGATAGTGCGCCGCCATGGAGAGCCCGTCCAGTTTCAGTTCCGCTACATATCTGTACGGTTCATCTCCCAACAAGTCATGAACACGCGCGTCGAATGCGCGCAGCTCGTCCTCGTTCAGCGCGTTATCCAAGCTCAACATCGCGACGCTGTGCTGCACTTTGACGAACCCCTCGCGCGGCTTGCCGCCAACTCTCTGTGTCGGCGAGTCAGCGGTCATGAGCTCAGGATGCTGCGTTTCGAGGTCGCGCAGCCTGTTCATCAGCGAGTCATATTCCGCGTCGCTGACCTCCGGCTGATCCAGGACGTAGTACAGGTGTTCGTGACGGCGGAGTGTATTTCTCAGGTCTTCCACTTCGTCAACGAGTTTGGCCTTCATGCGCTTCCATTATAATGATCCAGTACAGACGTATGCGCCATCATCAGACTAACCGCCACGAGCCCTCCCATCGGCACTCATCTCACAACTCTAATCTATAACCCGGTCGCGGGACGGCTTCAGGGAAAAGATCGCCAGAAAGTCGAGCGCGCGGCCATCCTGCTCAACGAGGCCGGGTATGTTGTTTCCCTGGCGCCCACGACTGGGCCTGGGACCGCGGGTGAGATCGCTCGCGCGGCTATTGTGCGGGGGGCGACTTGCATCATCGCCGCCGGTGGTGATGGCACCATCAATGAGGTCGTGGATGGAATGGTTAACTCCCCGGTCCCGCTCGGTATACTTCCCGCCGGCACCGCCAATGTGTTGGCAACCGAGCTCGGGCTTGGGCGGGGTATCGAACAGGCCGCTCGGCTCATCCCTCGCTGTGTGGCCCGGCGAATCGCCCTCGGGCGTCTCGACTGTGGTTCCGTACCGCGCCACTTCCTACCCATGGCCGGGGTGGGCTTTGATGCGCAGATTGTTTACCGTCTCAGCGCACCGTTGAAAAGACGCCTTGGCAAAGGCGCTTACTGGATCAGCGGTTTTGCGCAGGCAGTCCGCCGGTTCCCCGAATTCGAAATAGAAGTCGACGGCGGCACACGCGCGATGTGCTCCTTCGCGCTAGTCAGCCACGTTCGTAACTATGGCGGCGATTTCGAAATCGCCAGAAACGCGAGCTTGCTCCAAGACCGCTTCGAGGTGGTTCTCTTCCGCGGCCGGCACTCCCTGCCCTACCTGAAATACGTTTTGGGCATGGTCACGGGCCGCCTGGCTGGCATGAGTGGCGTTACGTTCTTGACGGGTCGCAGCGTGCGAGTTTCAGATCCGGCTGACCGGCGCATCCACATCCAAGTGGACGGCGAATATGCGGGCCGGGTTCCCGCCTCGATCATTCTGGTCCCTGAGGCGATTACCTTGCTCCTTCCACCAGCCTACTTGCCGAACGCGTGAAGCGAAAATCCGTGGATTCCCGAGAGCCACGGAGTAGAATGAAGCTCTAGGCGTTCGCTCATGCTCTATTCCCGCTCCGCTGAATACGCGATTCGTGCCTTTGTACACCTGGCGCAGGTTCCTGACGGTCGATATGCGATGGTCAAGCAGATTGCCGCCGAGGAGGAGATTCCAGCCCATTTCCTTGCCAAGATCCTGCAGCAACTCGCTCGCAAGGGGATGCTGCGGTCCAGCAAGGGGCCTACCGGAGGATTCTCACTGCGCGTCCCAGCCGACGAAGTGCGGCTCCTCGATATTGTTGAGGCGCTAGACGGCCTGTCGGAATACGAGAAGTGCGCCAGCGGTCTCGCCGAGTGTAACGACGACATGCCTTGCCCGCTGCACGACTCGTGGAAGGCTCTGCGATCGCGTATCATGGATTATTTGGGGCGTAATACGATTGCAGATTTGGCGAAAGCGCTCGACCAGAAGCGTAGAATGATCGACAGGCAGCGCCGGCCGAAGCGTGCCCTGGTCAGGAAATCGAATTAAAACCTTCTAAAGAAAGCTGAGGAGAGAAATCCGATGGGTCAGTCCGTGCTGGTGCCTATGGTAGTCGAGCAGACCTCCAGGGGTGAGCGTGCATACGACATTTATTCGCGCCTGCTGAAAGAAAACATCATATTTCTGGGAACGCCGATCGATGATGCTGTTTCGAACCTGATCATCGCGCAATTGTTGTTCCTGGAAGCCGAAGATCCCGAGCGAGATATCTCGATTTATATCAATTCGCCCGGCGGCTCAATCACCGCGGGGCTGGCGATTCTGGACACGATGCGCTTTGTGCGCCCCGATATCGTGACATTCTGCGTCGGCCAGGCGGCATCGATGGCTGCGGTTCTGCTGGCCGCCGGCAGCAAGGGCAAGCGTTTCAGTCTGCCCAATTCGCGGATCATGATCCATCAGCCATCCATGCACGGTTTGGCGGGCCAGGCGGCTGATATCGATATCTACGCCAAAGAGATCTTGCGGATGCGCGAAACATTGAACACGATTCTCGCCGAGTTCACGGGCCAACCGGTCGAGCGGATCTCGCGCGACGTGGATCGCGATTACATCATGAGTCCGGACCAGGGCGTGGAGTACGGCATGATTGATAAGGTCGTGACCAGCCGCGACCTTACTCCGGTGCCGGTTTCCAAGTAAATTCCGTATCTCCGCCGCATGCGACTTGCCAACAAAGTTGCGATCGTCACCGGTGTAGGAGCTGGCATCGGCGAGGCCATAGCGGTTCGCTTTGCCCAGGAAGGCGCGAAACTTGTGCTCAACGACATCAGCGAGCGCGCTGGCCAGTCGACTCTGAAAAAAATCCGCGACCGCGGAACACAGGCGACCCTGGCGGTTGCGGATATCTCGCAGGAGGCCGGCGCGCGCAGCATCTCTGCGGCGGCCGTCCAGAGTTTTGGCGGGGTCGATATCTTGATCAATAATGCCGCCGATTTTACGCAAAAAAGCGTCGAACACGCCGAAGTCGCAGACTGGTTGAAGGTGCTAGGTGTGAACGTGATCGGCACCGCGCTGGTCTCGAAGTACGCCATCCCGCACATGCGCGCCCGGGGCGGCGGGTCGATCGTCAACATGGCGTCGATGAGCGGCATTATCGCGCAACCCGATTTCGCGACCTACAACGCGAGTAAAGGCGCCGTCCTGACCATGACGAAGTGCATGGCTCTGGATTTCGCGCCGGACAAAATTCGCGTCAACAGCATTTGTCCCGGCTGCATTCTCACCAGCGCGTCCTACCGCGAGATCGAGCGCCTGGGACTAACGTTCGAGCAGTGGCGTGACCGCGTAGCTCCGATGCACATGCTAAATCGCCTCGGTGAGCCGGTTGAGGTTGCGAACGCCGCGCTGTTCCTGGCCTCCGACGAGGCCAGTTTCATTACCGGGACCCACCTAATGGTCGATGGCGGATATACGGGCAAGTAGGCGCTCTAGGATTTCCTGTCGGCGGAGTGCCGCTCAACACCGTGTCAGTTCACGGAATCTTTCGTAGGCATGATTCCATTCAGGCGTCGCGCACGGCACGAAGGTTTCGAGTCCGGCGGAGTTCCGCACGATTTTCCGCACGTCGGCCAACCCGGAAAGTTCGCCGGCGCCCATGGCCTGAATCAAAATATTTCCCATCGCCGTAGCCTCGAACGGCCCCGCGATCACCGTGCGATCAGTGGCATCCGCCACAAACTGATTTAACAGGCGATTCCGAGAGCCGCCCCCCACGATGTGAATGATCTCGAGTTTCCTGCCGAGTAGCGTTTCCAGACTTTCGAGCACTTGCCGGTATCGCAAAGCAAGGCTCTCAAAAATGCTCCTCGCGACAGACGGCGGAGAGTCGGGTGGCCGCTGTCCTTTCAATTTGCAGTACGAGCAGATCTTTTCCGGCATGTCACCCGGCTCGAGAAATGCATCTGGATCGATAACCGCGGCGAATGGCGGCGCAGAAGCGGCCATCGTCGCCAGCGTTTCGTAGCTGTACTCGCAGCCTCTGAGCGCCCAGGCGCGCCGGCATTCCTGAAGCAGCCAAAGGCCAGCGATATTTTTTAGAAGCCGCGTTTTCCCGCCCGCGCCCATCTCATTTGTCAGATTCAAAGCGAGTGACCGTTCGTCGATCAACGGCGCGGCCAATTCCACCCCCATCAGCGACCACGTCCCGGAGCTGATGTAGCACCACCTGTCGCCCACGGCCGGAACCGCCGCAACCGCCGAGGCCGTATCGTGGCAGCCCGTTGCGAACACCGACGTCGCGCCGAGACTGGCGGCTTCCGCCACCTCCGGCAAGAGCGGCCCCAGCCTCGTCCCGGCACACACAATTTCGGGTAGAATCGCTTTGGGAAGGCCGAGTCGATCGAAAAGTTCCGTGGCCCAGCCGCCCGCGCGTGGATTGTAGCATTGCGACGTGCTGGTAATAGTCGCCTCGGATTTCGCAACCCCTGTCAACCAATAGTTAAATAAATCCGGTGTCATGAGCAGCGTGCGCGCATTTGATAGAGCCGGCGATTTCGCCAGCCGCATGGCGTAGAGCTGATACAGAGTGTTGATCTGCATCAGCTGGATGCCGGTCTGCGCGAAGATTTCCTCGCGCGGGACAACTTTTAACACGGCTTCCAACATGCCGTTGGTGCGCGCGTCGCGATAGTGGCGTGGATTCTCGATGAGCCCGCCATCCGCGTCCAGCAGCGCGAAATCCACGCCCCACGTGTCCACGCCGATGCCATCCAGCTTGAGCGACCTTTCGCGGCCGGCGACCGCGAGGCTCTGTTGGACTTCATGCCAGAGCCGTAGCGTGTCCCAGTAGAGTGCGGAATGAACGCGCACAGGCGTGTTCGGAAACCGGTGCAGCTCTTCCAGCGTTAGCCGTCCAGGTTCAAGGGTGCCAAGAATCGCGCGGCCGCTCTCTGCGCCAAGATCGAACGCCAAGTATCGGGACATCAGGGGATGCCGGAGTGCGCATTATAACGTGGCGGCGGCATTCCCTCTTATTCCACGACTTTCGAGTCAGGACCAGAATGAGTGCACCGTCCGCGTTATCGGCCCGGGCTCCTGCGCGTCGGCGCACTCGGTCACCATCAGCAACGCCGGTTCCTATATGCCGTTCTAGAGACATCTACTGTTCGCGCGCCGGAAACGTTGATAGAATTTTTCTAGTCCTCCCGAATGAAACTCGACGATAAGTTCCGGCTCGAACACGGCCGCGCCTACCTGACCGGCATTCAGGCCCTGGTACGTTTGCCCATGGATCAGATGCGCCGCGACCGTCGTTCGGGGCTGAACACGGCATCCTTCATCTCCGGCTATGAGGGTTCGCCGCTCGGCGGCTACGACATGGCGTTAGCCCGTGTGAAGCCACTGCTCGACGAGCATCACATCCATTTCGTGCCGG
>DATLVQ010000341.1:0-12899 GCA_035577325.1 Bryobacteraceae bacterium
ATCAGCCATAGGCTCTATCAGCAAGGCTTCGAGGAGGCCCATGCGGCGGTTGGCTTGGCCGTAGACCCTGCGCTGGTGACCGAGATCGAGTTGAACGTCAAAGGAGGATACGAAGGCACGCGGCGCCTGATGGATCTTCCGGCTCCTCCCGATGCGCTGGTGGTGAGTAGCGATCGCGCGTCGCTCGGCTGCCTGAAGGCGCTTCGGGATCTCAAGATCAAGGTTCCTCGCGACATTAGTGTTGTGGCTATGGATGGGACGCCCGAAACCGCGTTCGCGCATCCACCACTCACGGCAGTGGAGATTCCCTGGTACGACATGCTCGCTCTCGGCGCGAAACTGCTTGTCGAAATGATTGAGCAACGCCCACCGATCGAGCAGATCGGAATCTGCTACTCGACTCGGCTTGTGATCCGCGAGTCCACTCGACAGAAATCTGCTGCGGGTTGAGCCCGTGTGCGGCACCGAAGCGGAGCCAGTACATCTTCCCGTAGACCGTGCGCCGAAAACCTTGGAGATCACTTGTGGAGAGGAATCCACTCATATAGTTGTCGGTAGGGCATTGAAGCTACTGAGCGGCTTGGTTGGGCAACTGGCCAACCCTGCGACAACTCCGGACGAATTGTCGGCCATCGGGAAACTGGCCTTCCTGGACCATTCCCGCGTTCGGTTACGAAAGGGCCGCGCGCTAGCTCAAGGCGCTCCCGCCGCAGGGCGCGACCTAGCGATCAGCCAAGTCGAGCCGGCAGCCACCACACAAGTCCACTCGCAAGCGCCGCACAAGGAAGCGTAAGCAGCCAGGAAAGCAAAATGCTTCGAACCACCCCGAAGTCGGCTTGGTGTCTCGTCATCGCGATTCCAAACAATGAGCCTACGGAGACGTGAGTCGTGGAGACCGGCAAGCCATACACGCTGGCGAGAATCACCAGAATCCCGGTCGCCAGATTCGCTGCCAACCCTTGGCCGTGATTCATCGATGTGATTCGATGGCTCATCGTTTCCGCCACCTTCGAAGCGCTCAAGAGCCCGCCGATAGCCATCGCGAGGGCAATCGCACCCATCCCCATTCGGACATCCAGTGCCTGGATGGCCAGCAGCAACGCCACAATCTTCGGCGTGTCATTCAGCCCGCGCGCGAAACTAACCACGCCTGCGCTCGCGAAGTGCGCTGCGTCCATCACTCCCTGCGATTTGAGCCCAAGAAAGCTTCCGGCGTAGCGCTCGAAGCACTCTGCCCGCTCGCCGGTGGATACCTCTAACATTGGTTTTGACGCAATCTGCAACGCCATCACCGATGCCGGCTGCGGTATCGCAACAAGCTGCACCTTCTGCCCGACGCAGATGCACCATTCCTTGGTGATCCCAAAGCGAAGACGCAGGTACCGCAGCGACAAGTACAGGAGCGCCGCCAGGATCGCGGCGAGCACTGGGCTGAGAAGCAGCGGGAGCAAGAAGCTCTTTCCTAACGTGTTTAAGTTGACCTCGGAACCCGCTGTCAGAAGGCCGCTTCCAATCACCGCTCCTGTTAAGGCATGTGTTGTGGAAATAGGAAACCCCGTCAGTGTGGCGATGATCACAGTGATGCCTGCGCCCAGCGCGACGGCCAGCAGAAAGTGCTCGGAACTGATAATTCTGTCGGGCACCAGCCCCTTACCGGAAAACGCCCTGAGCAAGGCCTGAGATAGGAAGATCGCGGAGATTGAGCCGCTGAAGGTAGTAACTGTCGCCCACCCAACGGCAACGCGGTAACTGGTAGTCTGGCTCCCAAACAGAGACGCGACGCCCTTGAAGTTGTCGTTAGCGCCATTGGAGTAGGCCAGGAAGCAGGTGGCGAGGAATAAGAGGAGCGTCATTCTCAAGACTGTCTGGACGTGGGTTGCTTACTCCAGTATTTTAGACGCGCACGGCCTCCGGTGCGGCGTCGCCAACGAGCGGCCCGACGGAGCGGCGAAGCGCAGCGTTGGTAGGACTATGCCAAGAACGATGGGCCACAGCGTAATGCCATATAGCTCAGGCTGGACCTTTGGGGTGCACGCCAAGCGTAGGCGTCACGCTCTCCGACTTGTCCGTGCCCTTTGGAACCCGCGCACACAGGGGATTCGCTGAGGCGCTACCCGTCCTCATAAAGTTTCTGTTGACAAATTTTGGCACAATCATCCTATTCTCTATGGGGCATGGTATATTTGCGCTTCTGCCTGCCCACCCAACCGCGTAAGAGTGCATCGCACCTGGCCATTCCATTCAATGTAGAACTAGTCAGCGACTGTCCAGACTCCCAAGATACGTTCACGTCAACCGGCGGCGCGCATTGCCATCAAGTTAAGGCACCTCGACATCAGAATTTTGGCAACTGCACGTGCCAAGTTTCCGTCAAAGGCGGTACGGCTGAAAAAGGACGGCCGCTGTCGCCGATGGACAAGCTATTCGTACTTGAGCGCGGCCACGGGATCGCCGCTGGCCGCGCGCAGGGCTGTCAGCATGCGCCGCGCCAGGGGCGCCATCTGAAGTTTACCGAAACAGAATGAATCGGCCTTTCTCGTCCACAATCCCGGCGGCTCCTTTTCCTGCGCTCTTGATTGAGCCTAGCGCGCCTTGTGGACGCCCTTCGAGGTCATAAATCTGCCAGGTGACTTCTTCCTGATGTCTCCACGCGATCAACGTTGTACCGTCGGAGGCGCTCAAAGCCACCACGCCGGAGCGCATGCCGGAGCGGCCGGCGGTCTTGATTTCGCCTGGGGGCAGCACCCTGCCGTTCCTGTCCAGCCGCGCGAAATAAATCTCGCCCTTCGTGGGCCACGCGGCGATGTAGCCCTCCTTGGTGGTAGAGAGGGCGAAGTACGTCATAGGGCAGCCATTGATCTTCCAAAGCGTGCTGCTGACACGAGTGCGCGACTGGCTGCCGTCGTTGGCCAGCAGCACCAGGTACATGTCACGTTCATTGTTGGTCTCCTCGCGGTAAAGCACCGCCAAGTCCCCGTCGGCACCGAAGGCGGCCTGCGTCGTACAGCAGTCGCAAGGATTATACGCGGGGTTGATCTCGGCGTTTGCGGTAAATGTTTTGCCGCCATCACGGGAAAGATTGGCGTATAATTTGCCCGCGAGCCAAGTGGCGGCGACATTGCCGTTGTCGTCGGCCGCCAGCGAGAAGCCTTCGCTAGGCCGCTGATTGAAGCTCCGCGCCGGCGTAAAGGCCTTGGCCCCGGGCGTCAGAGTCGCGTAGACGAGCCCCTCCGGCACATTCGGCAGCTTCAACTTCCAGTTGTTGGTTGACATAGCTACATAGACCGCGTCTCCCTTGCCAACAGCCAGGGCCTCACCTGAAAACACTAGACCCGGTTTCCGGGACTCCACGTTCACAACCCTCAGCGGCGAACTGAAACTTGCCCCGTGATTCGACGACTTTACATAGTACGGAATGCCGTCGAAATTATAGAGCAAATGAATCGTCCCGCGCGCGGTGATCTTCGCCTCCACGGCCTCCCCACCACTGGGGACATCCACAATTGCGACCCTGGCAGCCGGCTCGATCTCCGCCGCACGCACCCAGGCGGTCAGGATGATGGCACCGCAGAAAACAGGTCGAGAGATGAAACTCATACTTGCCATCTTATGCATGCGAAACATGCTTGGCAATCACCTGCCAAATCCGAGATCGGGACACGGTGGCCTGAGCGACTCGGGCAAACCATTTGCCGCGTTGGCCACTTTCCGTCAGTAGATCCACCGCAGAGCAAGGTACTTTCGGTAATTGGGTAACGGACCGCGGGCGCAACTCCTCGATCTGGTATCCTTAAACAAAAGGATGCGTCGTTGCATTCACATTTCGGTTAGCGTCGTAGCAGTTCTCCTGCTCCTCAAGCCGTTCGACTGCTTCAGCGGCGGGCCGTTCACGCAGAAAGCCGCGGATTGCTGCAAAAAGGGCAAATGCGTTCCCTCGTCCAATGCAGACGATTGCTGCAAAGGCACGCTTCCGGGCGGCAAGCACCTTGTGGCGTCCAAACCGCCGCATCATTCCACACCGACACTTGATCTCATCACCACGGGCGCGCCTGCTCTTATTGAGCCGGCGTTCGCGACAATTGCTTTCGCCGATTGCCACGCGCCTCCCGAGTCGCCGCCAATTTCCCGAGTCAATCTGCCACTCCTGATCTAGCCCTAAGCCCGACGTGCCCCTTTCGGCACGTCGCACCAAACTTTTTCCAAATCATCATTTAGGAGGTTTGTATGTCTGCGACTTTACGCAGGGGCACCTTCTGCTTGTTTGCGTTCGCCTTGGCGAACGTGCGAGCGGAAGAAGGGACATTTGGCCCAAAAGAGCTATTTTCAGAGTTGCTTCAGCGAAACCCGGAGATTCAGGCGGCGCGTTCCCGCTTTGAGGCTGCCACGAAGCGGCCGTCGCAAGCCGGCACTCTGCCGGAACCGACGGCGAGCTTCACGAATTTCGGCGTGGGCCATCCGTTCTCGCGCCTGAATGGGAGCAACTTCGCCTACCAAGGGTTCGGCGTCTCGCAAGAGTTCCCATTTCCCGGAAAGCTCGCGCTTGCATCGGAGCAGGCGAAGCTCGAGGCAGAGGGCGTCCAGCAGAACTACCGCGCGGTTGTCCTCAATGTGACCGCTCGGCTGAAGGTTGCCTATTACGAGTGGCTCACCGTCAACAAGGCAATCGAATTGGCGCGGAAGCACAGCGATCTGCTCAGCCGGTTCGAGGAGATCGCACGAAACCGCTACACCGTAGGGAAGGGCCTGCAGCAGGATGTTCTGAAAGCTCAACTCGAAGTCTCGTCCCTCGAACAGCAGCTCACCATGCTCAATGAAAAACGTCAGCGGGCCGAAGCAGAAATCGCATCACTGCTGGCGATTCCCGCCGTTGTCATGCGCGCTCCGGGTGAAATCCAAGCCAGCTCATTCTCCATGTCGCTTGACGAGTTGCTCCAGGCTACTGCCGATTCGCCGCGAGTCAGAGCGGAGCAAAAGATGGTAGACGCGCGGGCCGTGGGTATCAATCGCAGCCTCAAGGATTTCCGGCCCGACTTCGACGTCAACCTCCAGTGGCAACACACTGGCTCAAATTTCCCGGACTACTACATGGCCACCGTCGAGGTGAAGATTCCAATCTACTACGCCCGCAAACAGCGGTACGCGCTTGAAGAATCCTATTCCAAGCTGCGGGAAGCCAAGCAAAACTACCAAGCCGCACAGCAACAATCAATCTACCAGGTGAAGGATCAGTATCTCTCCATTCAGAGCAGCGCGCGTATTTTGAACTTGTACAAAACAACGCTGATCCCGCAGGCGCAGCTGACCGTGGACTCCTCGGCTTCAGCCTATGAAGTTGGAAGCATCGACTTCCTCACCCTGCTAACCAACCTGACGAACCTGATTAGCCTGGACCGCCAGTATTACGACGAGCTCGCGCGGCACGAAGAAGCCATCGCCAAACTCGAGCCGATCGTGGGCAAGGAACTTGTTCCTTTTCGGGAGACAAACCAATGAACCGAGATCGCATTCGCAACATATCGCTGCTGGGTCTTCTCGTACTTGCTTTCGCAGGATTTGCCTATTTCGCCGTGATCCGCCGCCAGCAAGGGCATGGCATAGCAATGCGACAGGCGGCAACCGAAAAGGACGTGTACTACTGTCCGATGCACAAAACCTACCATTCGGACAAGCCTGGGAACTGCCCGATTTGCAGCATGAAGCTAGTGAAGCTCGAAGTAGGAGGGGCTTCGACGACCACTGCGGCAGCGATGAAAAAAGAGCCCTCCGCCCCAACCGCAGCTTCGGCGCCGCCCCCAAGTTCCGCATCACTGGACAACGCGATCTTTGTACCTCCGGAGAAGCAACAACTTATCGGGATGCGCTCCGTTCCGGCCGAAATGGGCACGCTTACGAAGGACATACGAATTGTCGGAAAGGTGAGCTATGACGAAACCCGGCTGACACATATCCACAGCAAGGTCTCCGGTTACATCGAGGAGGTCTTCGCCGATTCGGTCGGGAAACCGGTTCATGCGGGCGATCCTCTCTTCACGATCTACAGCCCAGATCTCGTGGCCACCGAGCAGGACTTTCTACTCGCGCTGAGGTCGCGAGAGCTTTTGCGGACGAGCACCGTTCCATCCGCGGCCCAAGGCTCGGAAAACCTTATCGCCGCAGCGAGGGAGCGGCTCCGGCTCTGGGATGTCACGGATCAGGAGATGCAAAGGCTTGAATCCGAGGGAAAGATAAAGCGCGCGATTGCGTTCTATTCCCCCGTGACAGGGATCGTAATGGAGCGTACCGCCTACCACCACGGCACATTTGTCGATCCTTCCAAAGATCTCTTTACAATTGTCGATCTTTCGCGAGTTTGGGTGCTTGGCGAAGCCTATGAAACCGACCTGCCGTTCATCCGAACCGGACAAGCCGCGGAAATCGAGCTGCCGTACTCGGGCGGCGGAAGGAAGATCCGCGGCCGTGTCGATTTCATTTACCCGTTCCTTGATCCGAAGAGCCGGACTGCGCAGGTTCGCATGGAGTTCGCGAATCCCAATCTTTCGCTCAAACCGGAAATGTTCACGAACATCAGCATGTCGGTTTCAATTGGGCGGCAACTACTTGTCCCGCAGGACGCGGTGATGGATACCGGCAGCGAGCAGTATGTGTTTATCGACAAAAGCAACGGATATGTTCAACCGAGAAAAGTGAAGGTCAGCGCCGAAGCGGGCGAGAAAGTAGGCATCGAGCAGGGTCTGAGGTCCGGAGAGCGAGTCGTAACGGGCGCCAATTTCGTGGTGGATTCGGAAAGCCGGCTAAAGGGAGCATTCGCTGGAATGGGCTCGCCTTCTCAGGCGCCGGTGGGTACGGGAACGAGGGCGAAGCAGACTATTTCAATTGAAGTTCTCGGTCCTAAGACCGCTAAGACCGGGATGAATGCGATACGGCTCCTCGTGAGGGATGCGAATGGCAAGCCGATCACCGGGGCGCAAGTGGACGTCGGTCTCTCCATGCCGCAGATGGGCGCCATGCCGCCTATGAGCTCCAAGGCGACGCTGAGTGAAAGCGGGGACGGCGTCTATACCGGCCAAATCGAGTTTCCGATGGCGTGGACGTGGCAGACCACAGTGACGGTGCGGAAGAACGGGAACGTGATCGGCGTCGCTCAAACCAGCATTACGGCTCGATAGAGAGGAACAGATGATCAACCGCATCATCGAGTTTTCCGCGCACAATCGAATGCTAATCGTCGTGCTCACGATTTGCCTTACGCTCTACGGCGTTTGGTCGCTGCGCAGTATTCCCCTTGATGCAATTCCGGATCTTTCGGATCCGCAAGTCATCATCTACACGGAGTGGCCGGGGCGAAGTCCCGATCTGATCGAGGACCAGATCACGTATCCCATCATTTCCGCCATGTTGGCCGCCCCTCACGTGAGCACGGTAAGGGGAAGCTCGGACTACGGCTTTTCGTATGTCTACGTAGTCTTCGACGAAGGCACGGACATCTACTGGGGCCGCACACGGGTGCTCGAATATATGAGCAAGATCGGCGGTCAGCTTCCCGAGGGCATCTCACCCAAACTGGGACCGGACGCGACCGGCGTCGGTTGGGCCTTCCAATACGCACTCGTTGACAAGACTGGGCAGAACAACCTTCAACAAATGCGTTCTTTCAACGACTGGTATCTGCGCTACTGGCTTTCGAGCGTACCGGGTGTGGCGGAGGTTGCCACAATCGGCGGCTTTGTGAAGCAGTACCAGGTCAATGTCGATCCCAATCGCCTACTGGCCTATAAAGTTCCCCTGATGCAAGTCATGGACGCGGTGCGCAACGGCAACAACGAAGTGGGCGCGCGCAGCCTGGAGCTGACAGGCAAGGAATACGTAGTCCGCGGGCGCGGCTATATCCAGTCTGTCGCCGATATCCAGAACCTAGCGGTCGCAGTCGGCAACAACGGTACGCCGATTCGAGTGCGAGATGTGGCACGTGTCGAACTCGGGCCTGAAATGCGCCGAGGCGTTACGGAGTTGAACGGCGAAGGCGAGGTGACGGGCGGCACGGTTATCGTTCGCTACGGCCAAAATGTGCGCGACGTGATCGAGCATGTGAAGGCCAAGTTGAGCGAACTGAAGTCCAGTCTTCCGCCCGGCGTCGAAGTAGTGACCACATACGACCGTTCGGATCTGATCGATCGGTCGATCGATACTCTGCGGCACACGCTAATCGAAGAGCTCGTGATTGTCAGCATCGTCATTTTAATCTTCCTCTGGCACGTGCCCAGCGCCATCATCCCGATTCTTACGATCCCGATCGCGGTGATCCTTTCTTTCATTCCGATGCAGGCCATGGGCTTGACCGCGAACATCATGTCGCTCGGCGGGATTGCCATCGCCATCGGAGCGATGGTGGATGCCGCAATTGTCGTCGTTGAACAAACTCACAAGAAGCTGGAGCATTGGGAGGCGGAAGGCCGGCAGGGTTCGGCGACACATGTAATCATCGACGCAGTGAAGGAAGTTGGAGGGCCTAGTTTCTATTCGCTGCTCGTGATTGCCGTTGCCTTCATGCCGATCTTCGCATTGCAATATCAGGAAGGCCGCCTCTTCAAGCCTCTTGCCTTCACAAAAAACTTCTCGATGATGATTGCCGCCGTGTTGGCAATCACCCTCGACCCGGCGATCCGGCTTCTCTTTATGCGAACCGAGAAATTTCGGTTCCGCCCGAAGTGGTTCTCTCAGATCACCAACGCTGTACTCGTAGGAACAATCCACAGTGAGGAAAATCATCCGGTCAGCCGGCCACTGATGAGGCTCTACCATCCCATCGTTCGTGTCGCGTTGAAACTGCGCTGGTTTGTGGTGATCGCGGCCATCGCAGTCGTGCTGATCACCATTCCGGTTTACCAGCGTTTAGGTTCGGAGTTCATGCCTCCGCTCAATGAAGGTTCGATTCTTTACATGCCCATTACGCTGCCCGGTATAGGAGTCACGGAGGCTACCAAGTATCTGCAGATTCAGGACAAGCTCCTGCGACAATTCCCAGAGATCCAAAGCGTGTACGGAAAGATCGGCAAATCGGAAACCGCAACCGATCCCGCGCCCCTCAACATGGTGGAAACGACAGTCGTGCTCAAGCCCGAAAACCAATGGCGGAAGGAGCACAAGACGCGCTGGTATTCGACATGGGCGCCTTCGTGGATCAAACCGCAGCTTGCGAGATTGTGGCCCGAAGAGCAACCGATCACATGGGAAGCGCTCATAGAGCAGCTCGATCGTGCGGTACAGATTCCGTCATTTGCGAACGCCTGGCTGTTCCCGATCCGAACGCGCATCGACATGATCACGACCGGAATTCGCACGCCCGTCGGCGTCAAGGTCATGGGACCGAAGCTCGAAACGATCGAGGAAATCGGTTTGCAGGTAGAGAAGGCGCTACAAGGAGTCCAGGGAACCCGGAGCGCGTTCTTCGAGCGAGTCACGGGTGGGTACTACATCGACTATCAGGTTAGACGCGAGGCGGCGGCTCGCTACAACCTCAGCATTTCGCAGATCAACCAGATTATCGAATCTGCGATAGGCGGCGAACAGGTTACCACAACAGTGGAAGGCCGCGAACGATATCCGGTCAACGTGCGTTACGCACGAGGCCTGCGCGACGATCTTTCGAAATTGAGGCGCGTCATGATCCCCACGCCCGACGGCGCTCAGATTCCGATCTCGGAATTGGCCGGTGTCACGGTGCGCACCGGCGCACCCATGATCAAGAACGAAGAAGGGTTCCTCGCCGGGTTCGTTTATGTGGATACCGCCGGCGTGGATTTGGGCAGCTATGTCACAGCGGCACAGCGCACAGTAGCGCAAAAAGTTAATTTGCCGCCGGGCTATCAACTCGTGTGGAGCGGCCAATATGAGTACCTCCAACGCGCGGCTGAGCGGCTGAAGATTGTTGTTCCCATCACGCTCCTGATCGTTTTATTGCTCCTGTACTTCAACACAGGATCGTTTGCCAAGACTCTCATCATTCTGCTCGCCGTGCCAGTCTCGGCGGTTGGCGCCATCTGGCTGCTGTATCTGCTTGGCTACAACATGAGCGTGGCTGTGTGGGTCGGATTGATTGCGCTGCTCGGCGTGGATGCCGAAACCGGCGTGTTCATGTTGCTATACCTCGAACTGGCATACGAGCAGCGCAAGCGACTCGGCCAGATGCAAAACGTGGCCGACCTGCGCGCCGCTATTGAAGACGGCGCAGTAAAGCGTCTGCGGCCCAAGGTCATGACTGTCGCGGTGATGTTCTTGGGGCTCGTGCCGATCATGTGGTCCCATGGTGCCGGTTCCGACGTAATGAGGCGCATTGCCGCCCCGATGATCGGCGGCATTTTTACGTCGTTCTTGCTGGAACTGTTGGTTTACCCGGTCATTTACGAAATCTGGAAGGGTTTTGAAATTCGCAGACTTGCCCAGGAGGTGGAATGACGCTCGCGAAAGTTTTGATTTTTACGGCACTGCCCGCGTTGTTTGCGACGGGCGCGGACAAGGGTATCTTCGACCTGCCGGTCACTCGTGTGCGGATGTTAAGGAGCCAGCCAGGAGACCTTCACATTGGTACCGAAGGTGTCACGTTCCGATCGAGCGATGGCAAGACGACCATTACGATTGCCATGAAAGACCTGCGCGAAGCAGACCTAGCCGATCCGCACGCGCTACGATTCGAAACCTACAAAGTTCAGAAGTGGAAGCCGATCCAACGCCGCGAGTTTACATTTCGTGCGGAACCTGATGCGCCGGTCGAGGAGCTGGCGCAATTCCTCTCCGCTCGTGTTCATCGTCCTGTCGTGGGGCATTATTCGGCGATCTCTCAATTCCAGGTCGCCGCCTACCATAGGCGGACGCTGGGAGGTACCGACGGAACGCTGGAGATCGGCCAGGATTCAATCCGGTTCGTCAGTGACAGGCCGGCTGATTCTCGAACGTGGCTGTATCGTGACATCGAGACCATCGGAAAACCGGATTCGTTTCGTTTTCGTGTGATGACCAACCGGGAAACCTACATTCTCGAACTAACGGATGAGCTTCCGGAAACCGCGTATGAGTTGGCGTGGAGCAAGGTTTACAACCTGGAAAGGAGTAGCAGATGAAATATCCAATCCCCACATAATCGCCGAAGCTCCAACCCTCGACCCCAGTAAACGACCAAACGGGCATCTCGAGCACTGACCGTCGTCATCGGCCACCAGTAGTGCGTAGGTTTATGTCCAACAACCGTGGCAAAACCATAGGACTGTGCCATTAATCGCGGCGAGAATTGTCACCAATCATGGCATCGAGCGGCACTGGGTCCTTTGAAATCAATGGCGGCATTTTCATTTACTCTGACACCCTACAGCGGCCGAGAAATCTTGGCCATCTCCTGCGGTGAGCGCGTCCATGTGCGCGCGCTGGACCTCCATTAGGCTTCCCAGAGGGTGCTTCAGCTCCACGAATAGATGCTTCTCTTCGGCACATGCCGCGCCGTTCGATTCCGGCATAGTAATAGGCCGGGCGTCTGCCGCCAGGCAACCCGCTGTTCCCTAGGACCTGCGGGAGCGTTCAGCAGACGCCCGCCAACCCGAGTGTGCGATGGCGTTTTGAGAATTGAAATCCCCTCTTAGAGGGGTGTTCGAACCCCCAAACGGCGAATTCGCGGTGCCGCATTTTAGAACCGTTCCCTATAATCCAAAACTTCTTATTATGCAAGTTATTTATGGGACACTACAATAGGTCGTGTCGGTTACTGTATGGTGTGTGTCGCGAGAGCCCGGACCTCCGTTCTGGGAGATGCGGCTTGCGCTGGCCGGGTTGACCCCTCCTGCCGTACTGCGGTTAGGCAATTTGCGCGTGCTTTATCGCGCCCGCGTCACGCGAAGGTTGACGAAGTGACCGCCAGGGCACTCCGACCCACAAGCCAAGAGATCCGTGAACACTGTCGCACAATTCCTGGACAACCAGGCAAGGCGCGCTTCCCATTTATAAAGACGCTCACCTTCGGCCGCTCGACGACAACGCGGACGTGAAACCATTCATCGACGTCTGGTTCCGGAACTACCGCCCGTTCGTAAGTGTGGGGGTGCTCGGATCGGAGTGTTTGCCAGGGCCAACGCGGATGGGAGACGTATTGCAAGGCGTGACTGTGGCGCACCGCGTCGGCCGCGCGAACGTTGAATGGCCTGAAGTACACTGCGTCGTGCGTCTGCGCATCGACCACGCGGAACGCGACGCCGAGATGGCTCCCTTGAACCGGCTGGCGGTATCCCAACCGAGCGCCGAAATAGCACTCGACCCAACGAGCAGCCCCTTTGGCTAATCGGGACACCGCTCTCCCGTCGTCCATCACCCGTTTCATGACGTCGACAAATGCAACTTACCTTGGAAGTAAAAGTGAAGCCGGAAGGAGAGCCGCAAGGCGACGAGTCTTCGAAAGAGCACTGACCGAACTTGTCAATGAAATCTCAAGACTTTTGGGAGCCGATGTCTATTAGCTATGCATATCACCGGCCTCGGTTACTGCGTTCTTCGGCGTTGATACCGTGAGCGCCAGTGGAATCGCGCTCCCGCCGTCGTCTTGAATAGCACTCGATCGAGGAATAACCACAGAAAACGGCTGTACGACGCCAACTGAATCGGCGAAGCTTAACATGCGCGCAACGACTGAGTCGGTTACTTCTTGGCCCTTCGAAAGCAACAGGAGACCGCTCTTAGAGTAGACTTCGCAGTTGATCACCATGTTTGTGCTGAGGTCATGGACTCCAACCATGCGCACTTCGGTCCCTATCGTCGGTACTTGTGCCGTGTGCAGTGTGGAGATCAGGTGCTTATTATTCGGATGCCGTTTGCAGATCTCTGTCATAACTGCATCTCGCCCCACTCCGCGAATGATCCCCTGA
>DATLVQ010000342.1:0-5635 GCA_035577325.1 Bryobacteraceae bacterium
GGACGCAATGAAGGCAGGGGATTTCTCGCAGTTTCTGCCGGACACCATCATCTATAACCCCTACACCGATGCTTCGGGCACGGCCGTCGCCGATCCCTCGAAGCGGCTGCCCATGACGGCTCCGGGTGATCCACGCTGCAACACGGCGACTAACCCGAGCTGCATGAACATCATTCCCCAAAGCTTGCTAAATACACCCAGCGGGCAGATCGCCCAAAAGATCATCGGCCTCTGGCCGGAACCCAATCTTCCGGGCTTGAGCAACAATTACTTCGCCTCCGGTGGTTTCGGTTTCAATCGCCACACGATCGACACTAAGATTAACTGGAACGTGAACAGCAAACTGACTACGTTCGGGCGCTTCAGTTTCCTCCACTATTCCGACTTCACTCCCACCGTGTTCGGCCCCAAACTTATCGGCAGGCCGATCGGAGGCAGCAGCAATTCAGGTCACGGCCATGGCGAAACATACAGCACCACCGTGGGCGGCACGTATACATTCGCGCCCAACTTTGTCCTAGATGCGTACTTTGGCTTTACCCGGCAGGGAACGGCTTCCGAACAAGCGGACGTCGGTAAGAACGTGGGCCTGGATGTATTGGGCATCCCCGGAACAAACGGAACGCGCGCCTTCGAGAGCGGCTTCCCGGAGATGGATTTTAACGGCTGCTGCGAATTCGCGACCATCGGCATCGACAACAACTTCATGCCGTACTACCGCCATGATCCGCAGTATCAATACGTATTGAATTTGAATTGGATCAAGGGCAAGCACAATATCCGCTTTGGTGGCGATTTCTACCGGCAAGGGCTCAATCAGACGCAGGCGGAGTGGATCGGCGGTGGGATCTTTGGATCGCAGGGAGGGTTCGATTTCGGCCGCGATACGACAGCATTGTGCCTCGATCCGCCAGCTTGCAGCACAGGTACTTCTACGAACCGAGCAAACTCCTTTGCGTCGTTCCTGCTCGGTCTTCCCGATGCGGCCAGTAAGACGTTTCAGGTTCCACAGGTCTATACCATCCGCGCAAATGCCTATAGTGCCTACATACGCGATCGCTGGAACGTCACCCCAACACTGACGCTGAATTATGGCGTGCGCTGGGAGTACTTCGGGTACCCGACGCGAACCGATCGCGGCTCAGAACGCTACGATGCGGATACCAACAAGGTTCTCATCTGCGGTATGGGTTCAGTACCTGCTGGCTGTGGCACGGAGATCAGCAAAAAGCGCTTTTCGCCCCGACTTGGCGTTGCCTGGCGGCCAATGAGCACGTTCGTGATTCGCGCGGGCTATGGCATGACCGTCGACCCATATGAAGCGACAGAATTGCAGCGCAACAACTTCCCGGTCATGGTGCCGTTCAAAATCCCGACTGCGAACAGCTTCGTATGGCCAACCACGCTCGCCCAAGGACTTCCACCCATCGCCACGCCAAGCCTGGGGAACGGCATTATCGACATACCCACAGACGTAGCTTTCGAGGGGCAGCCGAAAAAACTGAACCGCGGCTACATCCAGTCATGGAACCTAACACTCCAGAAAGAAATCGGCTGGGGCTTCACGGCTCAGGCCGGATACGTGGCTACGCGCTCAATAAGGCAGTTGGGGTTCGTGGATATCAACGCGGCGCAGATTCCATACACCAGTAACAACACGCGGCCGCTCTACCAGAAGTTCGGCCGTACGGCGCAAACTGTATTCATGGAACCGCTGGGGACGGGCCACTATGATTCCCTTCAAGCGTCCTTGCAGCGCCGGTTCACGCGGGGCCTGATGTTCCAGGCCAATTACACATATGGCCACGCCATCAACTTCGTGGACAATAGCGACTACACCCCTAACATTCAGTCGTTCGCTTACATGAACATGAACCGGGCATCGACCGGTTTTGACCGCAGGCACAACCTGGCTATTACGAATGTATGGGACGTTCCTTTGGGCAAGGGCCAGCGCTGGCTTGCAGACAAGGGTGCGCTGTCGTACGTCGTTTCCGGCTGGCAGATAAATAATATTGTCAGCATGTTCACCGGTACTCCCTTCAATGTTTGGGGAGACTGCGGCGCTTCATGGCCGGGTAATTCACCAACCATGATTGATATCGTAGGCACTCCGAAGAAGATCGGTAGCAAGTCGGGGTTCTGGTACGATCCCTTTGCATTCGCCGAAACCTTTGACCCGAATAATCCGGGCTCCTGCCGTACCGGCGCGCTTGGCAATTCAGGCTTCAACAACCTGCGCGCACCCGGTGTCTTCAACTGGGACATTGGCCTGTTCCGCGACTTCACGGTCAAGGAGCGCTTCCACATTCAGTTCCGCGCCGAGGCGTTCAACTTCACGAATACGCCACACTGGGCCGGCCCCGACAACTATATCGGCGACGCAAACTCGATCGACCCAAAGACCGGGCGGGTCACTGATCCCGGTGGATTCATGACGCTAAACAACGGCATGAACGATCTGGCCCGCGAGGGTATCGACGAGCGCCAGTTCCGCGTCGGGCTGCGCATTAGCTTCTAGTTTGAGCAGTATTAACCCGAGGGCTCGCGTTTCGGCGCGAGCCCTTTTTATTTGGACGATGCGCTCATTTCGCGTTCGGTGTCTTGAAGGTGTAGACTTGCTTAGCCCGCGCCGGATGCGCCATAAGAGGATGACATGATCAGAATCGCCTTTCTGCTTGCCTGGATAATCGTGCTGCCCATCTACGGAAAGCATCGGATTCTGATGAACCGCATCGGGCCATCCGACGGTGAGCTATACATCGCCAACGCCGACGGATCGGGAGAGCGCAAGCTGCTGTCCGCCTCCGGATTCGATTACAACGCGTCATTTTCCGAGGATGGCAAGTGGATCATCTTCACCTCCGAACGCAGCGGGTCTTGCGATATCTACCGTGTGCGCGTGGATGGCTCGGGGCTCGAGCGCCTGACCGACGATCCCGCCTATGACGACCAGGCGTCGCTCTCACCCGACGGCAAGCAACTGGCATTTGTCTCGTCGCGCGGCTCGGGTTCGAACGATATCTGGATTCTCGATCTGACAACGCATAAGTCGCGGAATCTTACCGATGCTCCCGGCGGCGATTACCGGCCGAGCTGGTCGCCGGATGGCAAATGGATCGCGTTCTCATCGGATCGCAATACCAAGATCCAGTACGCAGCGGGCCGCTGGGAGGAGCTCCATCCAGCCAGCCTGTACGTGATCCAGCCGGACGGAAAAGGGCTACGCCGGCTCACTGCGGCGGGGAAATTTGCGGGGTCGCCCAAATGGTCAGCCGACGGCAGGCGCGTCGTATTCTACGAAATGACCGTCGAGGACACGTGGCCGGCGCGCTTCGGTTCGGCCGATGCAAAATCGCAGATCGTGTCCATCGATGTGATGACGGGCGCGCGCACGGAGCACACGTCCGGCCCGGGACTGAAAGTTTCGCCGCAGTTCCTGACCGCCGATCGCGTGGGATATCTGATTAAAGCGGGGGATCACGCGGGGCTTGCGTTTACGTCCGGCCAGCCGGGCGCAGCGGGAGAAATGCGCAGCCCGGCGTGGTCAGCCGATGGCAAGCAGGTGGTCTATCAGAAGTTCTCATACGTTCGCCGGGCACAAAATCTGCCGCTGTTTAATCGCGACCCGGACTTTGAGTTGATTTACTCGGAAATCTTCCCCGCGTTTTCCCGCGACGGGAAATCCCTGGTACTCAGCGATCGCAAAGATTTGCCGGGTATGGAGACCGCGCTCTGCGTGATGGACCCCGACGGCGCCAATCGCAAACGCATCTTCCACGAAGACGGCGGCATGGCGTTCTCGGCCGAGTGGTCGCCGGATGCGAAGTGGATCGTGTTTGGTGTCGGCTCCTTCTTCGTGCCGCGTGCCAAACCAGCGCGTGTGATGATGGTGCGGGCCGACGGCTCTGAGTCGCGTGATCTCACGCACGGGCCCGCCAACAGCGGCTTCCCAAGCTGGTCGCCGGACGGCAAGCGCATCGTCTATCGCGTTTGGACCGAGCAGGAGCACGGCTTGCGCATCCTCAATCTGCAAGACAATTCCGTCACGAAGCTGACCGATGATTACGACAATTTTCCGGGCTGGTCACCCGTGGGCGACCAAATCGCGTTTACCAGTTTCCGGAATGGCGATTTTGACATTTACACCATCCGCCCCGATGGAACCGGCCTCAAGCAGCTGACCACCACACCGGGCAACGACGGTCACTCCGTGTGGTCGCCCGACGGCCGGCATCTGCTATTCAGCAGCTCGCGTTTCGGATTCAAGGACGAAGCGCCACTCTACGACCGCATCCCGCAGCCATATGGCGAATTGTTTGTCATGAATGCGGATGGTTCCGGGCAGCGGCCGCTGACGGACAACGGCTGGGAAGACGCAACTCCGGCGTGGCAACCTGAGACGCCGTCGCGTTGACCGGCGCCCGGCAGCTCAACGCATATAGTAGAATTTGTACCCGAGCAGAAGCACCACAGTCCCGCCTGCGACGGCGCCCGCCGTCTTGTACCAGCGCAGGAAGAAGCAGACGACGGCAATCCAGGCGCCGAGGGCCGCGATCAGACTTCCGGCAATGAACGGCTCGACCGCGGCCATCGTGAGCGTGCCGCCGTAGACGGACTTCAGCCGGAAGTACTCAAACAGGCAGCGCACCAGAGCCATGAACTGAATGAAGATTCCGATTTTGGCGAGCTGTTCCGCAGAGGTAAGCTTCATCTTGAATTCGCAGCGTCCACCTTATCAGATGCGCCTCGGCGCAGAGCGAACTTGAGTTTCCAAACCTCCACAGCCTGATGTCTACAATGAAGATTCGAGCTGCTATGCCGGCGTGTTTGAGAAGTGCCATGCGGGTTTTGGTCGGTTCTCTTGCGCTCTGCGCTTACGCGCAGAATGCCAAGCTAGAGGATCAATCCGGCACAGCGCCGGTTAACACAAGTCATTTTCTTCCTCCGATTCGCGCGCAAATTGAGCAGGCAGAGCAGGAAGCCAGGGCGCATCCGCGCACCCCCCAAGCCGTCGGCACACTCGCGATGACGCTTCACGCGTACCAGCAATACGACGCGGCGGCCCGTGCTTACTCACGCGCGCACCAACTCGATCCGCAGAATTTTGACTGGCTGTATCTGCTTGGCGCGGTGCAGATGGAATTGGGCGCATTCGACGCCGCCGCGAAATCGTTCCAATCGGCGCTTAGTCTGCGCGCCAATGACCTTCCTGCCACTCTGCGAATGGCCCAAAGTCTGTCAGCGATGCCGCAGTGGGACGAAGCGGGGGTATTATACCGCCGCATTCTGGATCAGCATGCCGATTGCGCGCAAGCGTGGTACGGCCTCGGCCGCGTCCAGGCTGCGCGCGGAGATCACGCCCTAGCGGCGCAGTCGTACGCCAAGGCCTGCGAGCTTTTCCCTCCCTATGGCGCCGCTCATTTCGCGCTCGCGGCGGAACTTCGCCGCCAGGGAAAAAACGCGGAAGCCCAGCAGCACATCGCGGCGTATTCGACCAACGTCACGGCTGAGCCGCCGCTGGACGATCTACTCTTCCGCCGCATTCATCAACTGAACCATGGCGTGCAGGCTCATATCCAGCTGGGCACGGAGCTGGAAAAGGCCGGTCGGCTCGACGAGGCCATCCGCGAAC
>DATLVQ010000343.1:0-2752 GCA_035577325.1 Bryobacteraceae bacterium
CACCGTGAAATTGCGCCTGCAGCGCCGGGCCGCCATCGCCGCTAAAGCCCTCACTGCCGTTACCTGCGATTGTGGTAATAACACCGGTCGCCCAGCTCACTTTGCGGACGCGGTTGTTCATGGTGTCCGCTATGTACATCCCAGTTCCGGCTGTGGAGATACTGTGGGGGTCATTCAGCTGTGCGGAGGCCGCCGGGCCACCGTCGCCACTGAAGCCCTTGACCCCGGTGCCGGCGAAGCGCTGTTGGCCATCACGGCCCTCGCGGGTGATCCTCTGACCCTGATACTCGCAGATGTAGAGGTTGCCTGAGGGATCGAAACCCGCGCTGAAGGGTTCTACGAGCTTGCCCTTCAGCGGAGCGCCGGCGATCTGCTCGATGCTCGCGCCTGGCTGGAGCGCCAGAGCACAGATACAGACAAGGAGAAGACCGAACTTCTGCACCACCGCAATCAGTATACCGATACTGTAGCGGGTTCATTCTCCCGTGTCACAAAGCCCAAGCCTCGCCGGTCTTCTGAGAGGGCCTTGTGGCTTCAAACGTTGGACCGAAGAGTGCCGCCGCGTACTGTCGAAAACGTGTATGGGACGATGGAGGAGCCGGCGGCCCAAGGATCATCTAGACATGGCAGACTCACAGGAAAGCTCCGAGCAGCGCCTCGCGGCATTCAACCAGCATCGGGGCCTCTTATTCTCCATTGCCTATCGCATGCTCGGGAGCTGGGCCGACGCCGAGGACGTGGTGCAGGAGACTTTCATCCGCTGGCAGCAGGCGCCGGATACCGAAATCCGCTCGCCGCGAGCCTTCCTGGTGACTATCATCAGCCGCCTGTCGATCAACCATTTGCAGTCGGCGCGCGCACAGCGCGAAGAGTACGTTGGCCAGTGGCTCCCTGAACCATTGATGACCGGTCCGCTCAATGGCGGCCCCTCCGCGGTTGCGCAAATAGACCAATCCCTTTCCATCGCATTCCTGGTGTTGTTGGAGCGATTAAGTCCGATGGAGAGAGCCGTCTTCCTCCTGCGCGAGGTTTTTGATTACGAGTACTCCGAGATCGCCAAGACTCTCGGCCAGAACGAGGCCAATTGCAGGCAGATTCTGCGCCGGGCGCGGCGGCATATCGCGGAGGAACGCCCACGATTCGACGCTTCGCCCAAGCAGCGCGAAAGCCTGCTCCATGAATTCCTGGAAGCCACCGCTCGCGGCGATCTGGAAGGCCTGGTAGCCCTTCTTTCCAAGGACGCCGTGTTTCACTCTGACGGTGGCGGCAAGGCGCCCGCGTTACCGAAGCCGGTTTACGGCGCCTCGAACGTGGCGCGGGTCATTCTCGCCAGTCTTCAGAAATTCGTTCCGCCAAATATTGTAAGGCGGATTGTGGAAATCAATGGGCAGCCCGGTGTCGTCAGCTATGTCGGCGGGCGCCCATTCGCGGTTTTCACGATAGATGTCGCCGACGGCCTCGTTCAGAAGCTCTATGTTGTGACCAATCCCGAAAAACTGGAGCGGCTGCCCGGCCTGCCGGTCGCTCCCTGCTAAAGGCACGAGGCCGCTCCGGCCATACACGCTCGTGCAGGGTGAAGGGCCGCTATAACTTCTTCGGTGCATAAAATCTGTCTTGAGCGCTTATGCCGCTGCACCAGGCTGTTTCCGCCGCCTGGCGGTCTCGAGAATCATTCCTGCCACCGAAAGCGTCAACATTACGATCTCGGGAACGAAGAGCCTTGTACTCTCTGGCGCCGGGCCGTCGGCGATCAGGCCAAGGATCCGCACGACGATGGCGGTAGTGATGACGATCGCTACCAAACCGACTCCGGTAAGAAGGCGGCGCGTCGAAATCAGGCAGGTACATGTAAAAATGGCGAGCCCCAGTGGAAATGCTCCAAAACCAACGCGGGTTGTCGTGGTCGCGAGCGCCGAGCCGAGGCTTACCCCGGTCTGCGCCGAAGCGTGAACCGGGTCGGTAATGTATCGCAGCCCGATCATCGAAAAGATAAACGTCGCGCCCAACAAAACGCCACGGCTGATCCAGGGCCCAAAGCGTACGAGTTTTTCCAATTCGCATCTCCTTTGAAGTTTCTACCGGAATTTCATCACACTGAATTTCCGTCAGCCATTACGCGGTCGCCCTGCGCCTTGGAAGTCGCTCAGCCCCCGCGTCCAGGTTCTTGGCGGGAGAGCTCTCTCTTCGCAGTGGCAGCAATGCCTGAAGCCCTGGAATCCTGAAGTAGATGCCGCCCCACGTCCATACGCCAATCATGATGAGCGGTACGACGCTTTGTCTGCCAATGACGTGGATCACCATCGCTCCACCGAAGTAACCCGTGAGCAAGACCGCTCCCAACACCATTGTTCTCGGGATCAGGTACAGAGTCAGGCACGCCAGTTCCAGAATGGCGATCGGAAGGATAGCGCTCTCGGGTATCCCGGCGCGCGTAAGCCCCATGACCATCTTCGGCACATGGGCAATCTTTAAGGATGCGGTCACCGACAGGGCAACCGTTATGATGCCGGCAAATATTCTGCTCGCCCACATTTTCCGATTCGTGGTCATTCTCTGTTCCTCTCTCGATTGAAATCCAGCACTTGCCTCTGTCAACTAGACCGAAGATCCGCACGATTTGTGACAATGCTCGCCAGGACGCGCCTATCTTGGCGCGTTCGTTTGACACACTTGTTTCGTGGAGCTGGATGCCGCGGATTTCTAGAGCCGCGATTGTAGATGAATTTATTTGCTCTGCGGCAGAGCGGCGACC
>DATLVQ010000344.1:0-6536 GCA_035577325.1 Bryobacteraceae bacterium
CCTGGCGCGTGAGGAACGGCTCCATGCGGGTCATGCGGAGCAGCCGGGGCGCCAGAGCCAGCCGGTCCTCGCGGCTCACGCCGAACAGCTCGGCGTAGAATGCCATGTTCTCTTCCACCGTGAGGTCCTGATAGAGGCCGAAGCGTTGCGCCATGTATCCGATCCGGTCGCGCACGGCTTCCGGCTCCCGCGCGACATCGAATCCTGCTACGCGCGCTTCGCCGCTCGTGGGTTCCATCAAGCCCGCCAGCATGCGAACCGTAGTGGTCTTCCCGGCCCCGTCGGGGCCGACCAGGCCAAAGATCTCGCCGCGCGCTACTTCCATGTCGAGTCCGGCCACCGCTGTCAGCGATCCGAAGCGGCGGTTCAAGGCGCGCGTCTCGACGATAGCCACCATCAGTTCTCGACCTGAATCTCGGCATCGGCCGGCATGTTCGACTTGAGTTCATGCCGGGAGTTTTCCAGTTCGATCTTGATGCGGTACACCAGCTTGACGCGCTCCTCTTGCGTTTGAATTTGTTTAGGCGTGAACTCGGCTTGCGAAGAGATGTACGAGATATGGCCGGCGTATGTCTTACCCGGGAAAGAATCGGTGGTCACCGAGACCGCCGCGCCCAACTTGGTCCGGCCCAAGTCGCGCTCATTGATGTAAGCCCGCAGCCACGGATGGTCGATGTCACCCACCGTCAGCACGCTCGTGCCGGGCGCGACAATCTCGCCAACGTCCGCAGATTTTACCAGCACCGCGCCCCGGATGGGCGAAACCGCCACAGTCTCGGCTAACTGTGAGTCGATCAGGGCAATCTGCGCGCGGGCGCGGTCGATCTCGGCGCGGCGCAAGGCGACCTCCTGCTCCCGGCGGATGACTTCGAGACGGTTGGCCGCACTGGCTTTCACACCCGCTTGGGCGCGTGCCACCTGCGCACTCGCAGCATCGATCACCTCTACGCGTGGGCCGGCCGCGATCAGGGCGGAGCGCTCCTGAGCCTGGCGCAATGCCGCGGCGGCGCTTTCCGCCCGCGTCCGGAATTGATCGAACTGCGAGGTGGATATGTCGTCGTTCTTGTAAAGAGTCTGCGCGCGCTCCCAGTCCTTTGCGCAGCGCTCGGACTCAGCCCTTGCGGCTTCCACCGCGGCCCGTGCTTCCTGGATCTCCTGGGGCCGGGCGCCGTTTTTCAGCTCCCGCAGATGAACTTCGGCGGAATTGAGGTCGGCGTGCCGCAAATCGATATCGGCGGCGAGGGTCTGTCCCTGCCATTCGGCCGCGGTTTCCGCCTGGGCCATCATCGCCTGGGCCGACGCCAGCGCCGCCCGCTCGCGGTCGCGTTGCCGCAGCAGCTGGTCACGGTCCAGCCGGGCCACTATCATGCCTTTTTCGACAATGTCGCCCTCGTCCACTCTCCGTTCGATCAGCCGTCCCGAGGTCTTGAAAGCGATCTGCACTTCATTCAGCTCGATGTTGCCGGAGACTTTGATTGATTGACTTTCCTCGCGATGCATCCCCCGGTAGGCAACCAATCCCGCCGCTCCCAGACAGGCGATGGAAACCACGATCGTGAGTCTGACAACTACCGGACTCAGGTTTACAATGACTTTCATTCCAGCCTCCTATTTTTGTTGCCAGCGCATCACTCGAGCATGCTGCGGATCGTTCCCGTAGCTTGGCCGTACTCCAGACGCGACAGATTGAAGTTGAACAGCGCCGCGATATGGTTGTCTCTCGCGCGCGCCAACCGCGTCTGCGCGTCCGTCACTTCCAGACCGCTGGTCACTCCGGCGTCATAACGGCGACGTGCCTGCGTCAATTCGCTTTCAGCCAGCGTGAGAGCTTCGGTAGCGACACTCACCTGCTCTTCGGCTGAACGCATGCTGTCTATGGACAACTGCACATCCAGCTCGATCTGGTCTTTCAGATCATTGGTCTTGATCTTTTCTTCGCGGTAGATCGAATTGCTTTCCTCGCGCCGCGCATCCCGGCGAAAGCCGTCGAACACCGGCACACGCACGGCAATGCCGTACGTGCGGGTGGGTAGCGACGAGCCCGGTCCCGCACCCGTCGTTCCGTAATCCGCGAAGCTCGCCACGGAGGGCAGGCGCTCCATGCGTGTAGCGCTGGCCGACAGGCGGGCTGCGTCCTCGCGGCTCATCTGTGCCTTCAAATCGGCGCGCGATTTCTCCGCCTCTTCCTTAGCGTGCTCGAACGCCGCTGTATCCACAGGAGCATACGCCAGTTTGTCCGTCAGTTCGACGTCGGTATCCAGGCGCAGGCCCATGGCGCGCAATAGTTCCAGCCGCGCCTTGTTTCGGTTGTTTTCGGACACCAGCCGTCGCTGCTTCTGATTCAGCAGTTCGACACGGGCGCGCGTGACTTCGATCCCGGTTCCACTGCCGGCGGTCTTCTGGTTCTGCGCCTGCTTCAGGACGGCTTCGGCCAGGGCGACATTGGCGTTTACGGCTTCCAGTTCCGCTACAGCGCGCAACCCCGCCATGTAAGCTTTGGCTACCCGGGCAGTCACCAGATCATCCGTGTTCTCGAGCTCTGCTTTGGCGGCGCCCACTCCCGCATGCGAGGCTTGCAACCGGCGAATCGAACTCATGTCGAACACACTTTGCACCACCGTGGTGCGCGCATCCATCAGGTCGAACGGTCCCACCATCCGCGGAATGCGAATCTGGAATGGCAGCTGGACCTGGTCCAGACCCATGGTGGCCAGGTTGCGAGTTTCGCTTTCGTACCCGAACGAGCCTTCCAAATCCGGCAGCAGCGCCGCGCGCGCCTGCACTGACCGGGCCTTCGCCTGCTTCACCAGCTCTTGCGACAGCTGGATGTGCGCGTTGCCTTCGGGCGACAGCGCCAACTCCACGGCGCGCTTGAGACTGATTCGCAGCGGTCCGCGTTCCGGCGACGGATTGGCCGCCATGCAAAGCGCCGCTCCTAGCATGAACAGCGCAGTGAAATTCTTTTTCATGTCAATCCTCCAGAGGTGCAACGATCCGTGAGTGGCGCCCCGAGACCCGCGCTCACAAATCCGACCAGCCGCTCCAGAATCTGATGGGGATCCGAAGAATGGCAAAGCCCTCCGGACAGCCATTCCAGGCTGTCGGCGCCACGGAGGGCCTGCGTGGTCGCTCCAACTGCAAAATGCAACCGCCAATACAACTCTTCCGGCGGAAGATCCGGCAACGCGTGCCGCAAAGCCCGGCTGAAACGCTCCAGCACGGGCATGAAATGCATAGCCAGGATCTTGGGTAAGATATCGCCTTCCGCGTGAAGCCGCCCCAACAAACGCATGAAGACTTCGCCGCCCAGGGTCTGGTCGGTCGCCACGCGAATGCTCGGTTCGAGAAAAGCTTGAATGACTTCCCGCAGCGGCGGATGGCCCCCTGGGGCGGCACGTTCGCAGGCGTCCAACAAAGCCAGGCGCTGCTCATTGGCGGGCTTCGCCCTCCGCAGAATAACCGCTTCTAGCAGAGACTCCTTCGAACGGAAATGATAGTGCACGGCTGCAACATTCACGCGCGCCTTTGCGATGATGCTCCGCACCGACGTGGCTGAGTAGCCATGGTCGGCGAACATTCGCTCCGCCGCGTCTAAGATACGTTCCCTGGTGGATCGCATGCCGCTGGACTCAAACAAGTGTTTGAATTATACGATTGAACCGGGCGCTCTGCAACCGGGAAAATGCCTGTTCCAACGCCAGCCAGCAGCGCTCAATTTGCCGGGGTTATCGTCAGATCCGCCGACGCGGTGACACCGTTCCAGGAGGCAGAAATCGTAACTCCCGTGGAAGATGTAACGCTACTGGTCGTGATCTTAAACGGCTGAAAATAGGAGCCTTGTGGCAATGTGATCGATGCGGGGACCGAAGCTATAGCGGGGTTGGTGCTCGCGAGCCCGATCATCGCACCGCCGGCTGGAGCCAAGCCATTAAGAATCAATAGATTAGTTGTGGTCGATGTCCCACCGACCACTTGGTTTGCTGCTAAGTTGACCGCATAAAGCACTGCCGGGTTCACAGTGAGTGTGCCGGTCTTGCTGGCCCCAGCGTATGAAGCTGTGATCGTGACCGGGGTTGGCGAGCTCACCGGAGCGGTCGCAATCGTGAAGGCCGGGGAGATTTTCTGATTGGCCGCGACGGTCACCGAAGCAGGCGGAGACGCCACTGCGGAATTAGAACTGGACAACGCGATGACCGCGCCAACCAACGGCGCCGCACCGGCGAGGGCGATACTGTTGGACTTGGAGGGCAGCCCGCCGCCTATGATGGAGGGCGAAATCTGCAACCCGTAAAGGACGGCCGGAACGACTGTCAGGTTGGCGGCCTTGGTAATGCCGCCGTAGGTGGCCGATATCGTGCTGGTGGTCGGATCGGGGACGGCGGTCGTCGTGATCGAAAAGGTTGGCGAGATGCTCGCACCCGCGGTCACGGTGACGGACGCGGGGACGGCGATCGCGGGATTGGAACTCGAGAGCATGATTGTTGCGCCACCGGGCGGCGCCGCGCTGCTCAGAGTCACACTGTTTCCGGTCGTCGTGATACCACCGTAGGTACTGGAAGGTGAAAGCCCAATAGCGGAGGGTCGCGCTTCGGTTTGCAACAGCACCGTTATAGCTGCGCTTGGGCCAGCCGTCGCCACGTCGGCACGGCCATCGCCGTTGAAATCGGCGGACGCGAGTTGCGAACCACTGCCCGCACCCACGTCGACATGGCTTTGGAACGTTCCATCGCCCGCGCCGGACAGAATTGAGATCACGCCGCTGGCGGCGCTTGTTGCCAGGTCGACCTTGCCGTCAGTGTTGAAGTCTCCCGCGTTGACGAAAGAGGGGCTCGCGGCTGTAGGGTAGTCGGCATGGGTTTGGAATGTTCCATTTCCGTTGCCCAGCAAAATGGACACCGTGCCGTCCACCGCGTTCGCCACCGCCAAGTCAAGCCGGCTATCTCTGTTGAAGTCACCGGCGACGGCTCCGGCCGAAGCCGTTCCGGTGGCGTATTCGACGCGTGGTCGGAAAGACCCATTGCCGTTGCCCAGCAGAATGGACACTGCCGATGCTCCAACGGGGCCTTTGTTATTCACAACGACGAGATCGAGTATAGAATCCCGGTTGAAATCGGCCGAGATCAGCCAACTCGGACTTGCGCCCGCCGGAAAATCGGTGCGAGGTTGAAACGTGCCGTCTCCATTTCCCAGGAAAACGGAAACTGTTCCGTCCGCCTTGTTGGCCACCGCCAGATCGAGCTTGCCATCCAGATTGAAATCGCCTGTCACAATCGATGTGGGATCGTTGCCCGCTGCGTAATCGGTATGGGTTTGAAAGGTTCCGTCTCCGTTTCCCAAGAGGATTGAAACGCCGGGCGTACCATTATTGGCGGTGGCAAAATCCAGCTTGCCATCTCCATTGAAATCCCCTATCACGATCGCTACCGGATTCGGCCCGGTCGCAAACTCCTGGTGAGCGCCGAACGTTCCGTCTCCATTGCCCGGAATAATGGACACAGTATTTGCTCCACCGTTGGCGGCGGCGAGGTCCGGTTTGCCGTCTCCATTGAAATCGCCCGCGATCACGAAAGCCGGTTGGAAACCTGGAGCCGATCCCGTGGTAACGTCGATTTTGCCGAATGCGATTCCTACCACCGGATTCGCGACCTGAAACGAAACAGCGTTTGAAACACCGTTCGGGGGCCAAAGCAAACTCGTCATCGCGATCCACTTGGGCGCACCGGGGATCTCTTGATCGATGACACCTTGCGTGCCGGCCGGATTGAGCGTGATGCCGTTCGCGGCTGTCGGGATGCCTCCCGCATAATCCGGTGACCCCGGAATGTTAAGCCCGGTTAGAACCGAGGTCTTCGCTCCGTTGAAGCTCATAAAGCTGAGTTCGTCCAACGCGAACAGCGGTGAGGGGCAGCCAGGTAGCGGACACTCGTTTGGAGAAGTTTGCGTGCTACTGAAAAACAACCCCGAGCCGTTGGGAGCGCCGACCGGGAACTCGTTCCACACATTTGTCCCGGCCCAAGGGGTCAACTCCGTCACCGCACCATCGGCAAGCCGCATGCTGTTCACCGTAAGAAATGGGTAAGGGTGCGCGAGGTCCTGCCCGGAATACCAGATCGCGCTGCCGTCGGGCTTCCAACTCCACGGTTCCACGATTCCGGGATCCGCGCCGTTGGGGTCGAAGAAATTGGTAGAGAGCAGGTTGGGGACGCCGTTCGCAATGCTCAGATTGGCAACCGCAAGCTTCATGGCGCATGCGGGTGGGCCCGGATTCACGCACTGAACCTGGCGGTTACCAAATGCGGCCTGCGTCTGCTGGGGGTTCCAGACGGGGAAGAGGTTCTGGCAGCGCGAGATCGAGCATGCGGGCGAGACACGCATTTGCACGCTGGAGATGTTTGGATAGGCCGCCAGCCAAATCTCCTGATTGTTGCCGGTGCCTGGACCTCCATCCGGCGAGTCGCAGCCGCCACCGCCCGGCATTGTCACCTGCATCAGAATCCAGGCTCCATCAGGGCTGAGTTTGCCGTTGTGAAAGGCGA
>DATLVQ010000345.1:0-2286 GCA_035577325.1 Bryobacteraceae bacterium
ACCCGGACGTCGGTCTCGTTCCAGATTTCAGCTGGAACAGTCCGCAGATTTCTCTTCCAGAGGTTAATCGTCCCGCTAGCTGCTCGCATCCCTGCCAGTTTATCCTCGCAAGCTCGGTTTTCTTCCGGACGTTCTGAAAGATCTTAGCCATGGAGTTTCAATCGGAGTGAAATCGTTAATACGCTTTAGGAGCGGATTTGTAACGACAAGTCGGCTCGCAGGAAACTGATCTCGCACTTGGCATTCGATTCTGGGCCGATTTACGGGACTTTATCAAAGCTGCGAGTCGTTTGCTCTTACCTCCCAGTCAGGGCACAGATGCCGCGGCCGGCTGAGTAGGATTAATGTCGAACTCAGGATGAGGTATGCCCATCATCCATTTATCGAACCAATTCACGATGTGTTCAAGACGTTCGATGCGATGCCAGGGCTCGCCCGAGCGCGAGAGCTCGTGCGTTTCGCGCGGGAAGACGACCATCGCAGTTGGGCGTCTCATATACTTGAGCGCACGGAACAACTGTTCGCCGCCCGAGTCTTGCGGGGTGCGGTAATCAGATTCCCCCAGCACAAATAGGACTGGAGTGTGGATGTTTTTCACAAACGTAATTGCCGACCGATTGCTATAGTCCTGCGAGTCTTCGAAAGGCGGTGCTTTGAACCAATTCGGTTGGAACAGGGTGAAGTCAGCGGTGTACCACCATGAAGCCCAGTTGGAAATGTCCCGTTGCGACACTGCTGCCGCGAAACGGTCGGTATGCGTGATGGTCCAGTTAGTGAGGACGCCGCCACCACTGCCGCCGGTCACGCCGAGTTTCTTGGGGTCGATGTAGCCACGCTTCAGGAGTTCGTCGACGCCGGCCATCAGGTCGCGATAGTCGTCGCCCGGATAGTGATATTGAATGATATTGCCGAACTCCTGGCCATAGCTGGTTGAGCCGCGAGGGTTAACGTAAAGGACGATGTAGCCTTTAGCGGCCATCCATTGAAATTCATGATCAAAGACCCAGCCATAGGCGGCATGTGGGCCGCCGTGGATGTTGAGAATGAGTGGATACTTCTTCTGCGGATCGAAGTCGGGCGGCTTCTGAATCCACCCCTGAATGCGCTTGCCGTCGAAGCTGCTGTAATTGATTTCCTCTGGCGCGGTCAGATTTAATTGCGGCCAAAGTTTCCGGTTGAAGTCAGCAATACGGGTTTGCGTTCCGTCGTCCGCAACGGCGAAGAGGTCGCCGATCATCACGGGCGAAGAGACGAGGGCGACAATCGTACTGGCGTCAGGACTCACCGAAAAATCGAGCACGGCCTGATCGCCCCGCGTGACTTCGGTTACTGTGCGGGTCTGTGTGTCGAGGCGCACGATTGGCGTGCGTCCTTGCTTCTCCACGACATCGAAGAGCGAGCGACCGTCGGGAGACCAGTAGAGCGTGCGCCCGCGGCCGCCACGCGGTGCGGCATTGTCGCCGGAGACGGAGCTGCCCATATCAAAGTCGTACTCGGCGGTAAGGTTTTGCGGTTTTGCGTCTGGCGCTACGTCCATAACCCAAAGATCGGGTTGCGAGTAGGAGCGAACCGGCTGAGCGACGGAGCCGTGGAAGGCCAACCGGCGGCCATCTGGACTAAGAACGAGATCGCCAATACTCATCGGAATCGTGGCGAGTTTTTCGGGGTTTCCGCCCGCCGAGGGGACCGAATAAATATCCGTGCTGGGGAGTTCGTAATAGGGCTCGTCGATGCGCCGTGTGAGAAAGTAAATGCGTGAGCCATCGGGGCTCCAGACGAGCTGACCCTCGTCGAAATTTCCAGTGGTAAGCTGCTGAGGCTTGGTGAGTTCATCAGGGGCCCCCGGTACCTCGAGTAGCCAAATGTGGGCGTGGCGCTTGGGATCAAGATAACCCTCATCGTTACTGCGATAAACGGCACGGCTGATGACATGCACGTCGGATTCGTGCTCGCTCTCCGCTTGAGTATCACCGGGCTTCGCCGCATTCTTTTTGTGCTGGGCTTTCTGGATGTCGTCCTGGGTGGTTGAACTCACAAAGGCGATCCGCTTGCCTTCGGGAGACCAGACGGGGTTCGAGGCCCCCTTGGGCAGATCGGTAATTTTCGAGGCTTCACCTCCAGCGAGTGACAGCACGGCGAGTTGCCCGGGCTTCGGCTTGCCCGTTTCGTCTTTATCACCTCCGCGAACGAAGACGATGTGCGTGCCGTCGGGCGACCAGCGCGGCTGTGCATCGTGCTTGCCGTTCGTCATCCGGATGGGAGCTTCCTTGCCGTTGGTGGTAGCTA
>DATLVQ010000346.1:0-3232 GCA_035577325.1 Bryobacteraceae bacterium
GCCACGCCTGCCGTGCTCATCCATCCAGGCGATTGCAATAGTTTCCCAAACACAAAACGCCGCATTAGACGCGAGATCAAGGGCCGCCGCGTGTGGTTTTCGATATCGGCGCGCGCGGCTTCCACCAGGCGCCCGTATTGCACGCCTGACGGGCATGCGCTCTCGCAGGCGCGGCACGCGAGGCACAGCTCGATGTGCTCGACATACGACTCGCTGATGGGTGCGCCATTCGCCACCTGCACCATTTGATAGATCCGTCCGCGCGGAGAGTCCATCTCGACGCCCAGCTCGCGATAAGTCGGGCACGCGTTCAGACAGAGGCCGCAGTGGACGCAGCGATCGAGGTCCGCCTGTTGTGGTCGGTCAAAGGAGACGAAAGAGTCGGCCACGGTTCAAAAGGTGATTCGGATCGAACATGTTCTTGATCTTCCTCATCATCTCAAAGTCGGCGCCTGGAGCCGGCCACAGTTCGAGCTTGGCGCGCAAATCATCCGGCGCAAATTCAATCACCGCTTTCCACCCGCGCCGCTCGGCCGATGCAATCCAGCGCGCTCCGGCCTCGGCGCGATTGAAATATCCGTAGCAGACGCCGGAACCCGCGCGCGCAATGGCCGCGGTCTCGAACGACCCCATTACTTCTTTCACCTGCGCTATTGGGCAGGCCGCGCGCACCACCACGCCGTACGCGAATTTTTCAAGAAAGTGCGGTGTGTACTCCTCCACGTGGCGCCAGAAGCGCGTTTCTTCCGCGCCTTCCAGAACGATCGCATCGCGCCCTGCTTCTCGGCGCCAGCGATCCACCGCGGCCGCATTGCCGCCCACCTGCAACGCCAGCAAGTGCCCTTTGTAACCTAACTGGCCGGCCGCCAGCGGATTCAGCAAATCGATGGCCGCGGGCGCCAGCGCGCCTGTCAGAACGCGGTCGCGCGTCGCCATGGCGTCGTCCAGCGTTTCGAACGCCAGCAGCAAACTGGCCTCCGCGGCAGGCCTGGGTAGCAGCTTGAAATTCACCACCGCGATCGCCGCCAGCGTCCCGAACGAGCCGATCATGATCTTGCCCATGTCCAGACCGGCCACGTTCTTCACCACCATACCGCCCGACTGCACCAGTTTGCCTTCGAGCGTCGCGAATTTCATGCCGATCACCAGATCGCGCGCCGTCCCATAGAGTCTCCGCCTCGGCCCGCTGCAATTGGCCGAGAGGATGCCGCCGACGGTCGCAGTGTCGGAGAACGGGGGATCGAGGGGAACCATCTGCCGGTTTTGCGCCAGCAAGCTGCGCAACTCGGCGTAGCGCATGCCGGCCTCCACACTAATGGTCAAGTCGCGGGGCTCATATTGCAATAGGCGGCACATCGCCGTGGTCGAGATTGTCACGTCCGCTGGAACCACGGGCCCCGCCATCAGACGCTTGGACCCCGCGCCGGCGATGTTGATGCTCTGTTTGCTGGCCGCCGCGGACGCCAACGCCTCCGCGAGCGCTTGCGGACTGCGCGGCAGAACCACGCCCGTATGCGACATGACTTGAGCCGATTTGTCTCTCTCCGGCAAGCCACTACTTTACGCCGCGCGACGCACGATCGCAAAGACTAGTCGATCTACGCGCCCCGTCCCAGGTAAATGAACCGTGCAATGAACAGCGCCGTCAGCCCGTACACCAGCCAGTTCACCTCGCGCCCTTGCCCGCGCAGCACTTTGAGGAGCGTGTGCGCGCAAAATCCGAACGCGAGTCCATTGGCGATGCTGAACGTCAGCGGAATCGTCATCATGGTGAGAAACGCCGGAATCGCGGCCAGCGGATCGGTCCACTGAATCTCCGTGATTGTGGTCATCATCATGCTGCCTACGATAATGAGCGCGGGCGCCGTCGCCGCTGGCGGAATGGCGCCCGCGAGCGGTGCCAGCCACAACGCGGCAATAAACAGCAGCCCGGTGACGATCGCGGTCACACCGCTGCGCCCTCCCGCCGCCACGCCCGCCGAGCTTTCGATATAAGTGACGACCGTCGATGTGCCCGCCAGCGATCCGGCGATTGTTGCCGTCGCGTCTGCCAGCAAAATTCGGTTGATACGCGGAATCTGGTGCGCGCGATCGAACAGGCCCGCCTTCTGTCCGACGGCCATCAGCGTGCCCACGTTATCGAACAGGTCGACAAACAGAAAAGCAAAAATAATTTCGACCATTCCGAGCCGCATCGCCGACCGGATGTCCAGGTGCAAAGCGGTCGCATCGATGTCCGCCAGCCCGTATGTCTGCGGCTGCCAGTGCACAAGCCCGGCCAGCGCGCCTGCAATCGTCGTCCCGATCACACCCACCAGAATCGCCGCGCGTACCCGCCAGGCCAGCAGCGCCCCGGTCAACAGCAATCCGAAGATCGCCAGCGCCGTCTGAGGAGCGCGCAGGTTTCCCATCGCTACCAGCGTCGCCGCGTTCGGTACGATCATGCCCGCGCTGCGAAATCCGATGAGCGCGATAAACAGACCCACGCCCGCTGCCACGGCCGCATAAAGCTCATGCGGAATCGACGACACAATCAGCCGCCGCACTCCGATCACCGTCAGAATCAGAAAGGTCATGCCCGAGAGGAACACCGCGCCCAGAGCCGTCTGCCACGGCACGCCCATACCCTTCACCACGGAGTATGTGAAGTACGCATTGAGTCCCATGCCCGGCGCGAGCGCCAGCGGATAACGCGCCACTACGCCCATCAGAATGCTGCCGAACGCTGCTGCGAGGCAGGTTGCCGCCGTCACCGCCGCCAATGGCATGCCGGCTTCTTGCAGGATCGATGGGTTCACGAACACGATGTACGCCATGGTCATGAATGTGGTCACGCCAGCGAGAATTTCGGTCCGCCAGGTTGTGCCGAGTTGTTGGAAGTCGAAGTAGCGCTCGAGCCGCGCCTCCAGCGGACGGATCATTGCAGAATAGCTTCGATTTCGACGGCGAGGGCGAGCAGCGCGGCATCGGTGCCGGATTCGGAGACAAGCTGCAGGCCGAGCGGCAATCCCAGCGCGGGCATCGGAATGGAAATCGCCGGAACGCCCAGCGCCGTCCATGGCAGATTCATGATAGGATCGCCCGTTGATTCAAGTCCCACTGGAGCCGGGCCGGGCGCGGACGGCGTGATCAGCACCGGATACTGCCGGAACAGGCTGCTCATCTCGCGCTTGATTTCGGCGATGGTGGTCAGCGCTGCGCGGTATTCGTCCGCTGGAATGCGCAAGCCACC
>DATLVQ010000347.1:0-26600 GCA_035577325.1 Bryobacteraceae bacterium
GCCGAATCACAAAACGCATTCTCTCGTCCATAACAGAGCTTTCCTTCCATGGCATCCACCTCTTCCGCCCCCTCCGGAGCGAAAAAGTGTAACCCATGTCTCCGGAACGTTCTGTTACCTATGTCTCGGTACGGTCATCAATCACTTCCAAGCCACAAAACACAAAAAGCCCAGCCCCGAAACCGGCTACTTTGCCCAATTCTTTGCCCATGCTTTAAGAAACGCAGGGTGCGACTGCTTGCGTCGTCACAGCATCCTGCCGGAAGAGGCGGAGCAATGATCCGGTGGACGTTGGAATGGAGATTGTCGAAGGGGAGGAGCGCTATCTCAACCTCGGCGCGACAGTTCAAGTCCGCGTTCTTCTCGTGGTGACTACATGGCGCGAAGACCGGGTACGCGTTGTAACGGCATTCGAACCAATTAAACGGCTCATTTAGTCTTACTACCAGGAACGAGAGAGGTGATCCACTCCGGCTCATCCGCCTCGTTCCGCCGTCACCGTCATGAAACGAAAACGTCTTCCACTCCCCATAATTCAGCCGTCGTCTGGAAACTGCCGCGACTGCGGGAGATCAGCTTCTCGGCTGGCCGTCAACAGGGGTGATGCGAGGTTACGGCTGCCAGTTGGAGGCCCGTTTCGAGCGGGGGGGAGAACCTCGTTCACGCCGAATTTGCTCAGTAATGTCTTTTCCCCACCAAAGTTCCAGCACCTGATAGTCGGTGAGCGGACGATTATCGACCATACAGGTACGCTGGCCATCGACAGTTTGAGGACGTTGCGTCGAATGGCCTGTCTCGTCGAGGCAGAACAGCGCCTCTCTGTAAGCATCTTCAAATTCTTCGTCGGTCATGCCGGAGTTCTGCCGTTTGGTGCTAGAGATTATTGGAGAATGATCGGCACGCAGCGTCAACTAGGGAAAGTACTTTGGCGAACATAGCACGGCCCCGACAGAATGGGGCGCGTCACAGGTGCGTTTTCTTGGCCGTTGCCCAACTAATCGAAAAAGGATTGAGCCCGATCTTGTCCGGCTCGCCGCGGGAGGCATAAGGAACCCCAAACTCGCGCAAAGGCGAGTGACGCGCGAACTTCACTGCCGCCAAACTCATCGCAGTACCGCTTCCAGTAGCACTTGATGCCCGCCAGAATGCGCTGGTTCGAAAAACGGTAGTTGGATTCGATTCCAGGGATTATCGGTAGTTTGGTAGGTTTGCTGAGTGCAGTAACCATACCACGGCTGCGGACAAGGAAGCTGGCCAGCACGAGCCGATCCGCGGCAGTTCATCACTTCGCCCGCAAGCCTCAACCTCACCTTCAACGCCTGCTCGTTCGGGCTCCGGCTGCATCAACCATATAATGTCCCCATGCCCGTCAACCTCAAAGCCATCAACTCCGAACTGGCGAAGAGGGGATTCAAAGCGACGCTCGCTAAAGGCGAAGGATATTTCTACTTCCAGGGAGGCGACGCTACCGATTGGCTTGATCGGACTGTGCGCGTCACGACTCTGCACAGCCTCACGCTGGAACAATGGATGGAGCAATATCGGGAGCTGAAAACGAAGAACGAGGCGATATTAAAGGTCGAAATCAAATCAAAGCACTTCGAGACGCGCCAGGCACAGCGAGCACGTGCGGCCGCCCCCTCTGCAACAAAACAGCGTGACGCCGTGAAGAGCGTCACCCAAGGCGCACACCAGAAACAGAAGGAGGAGAGCAAACCAGCAACTTACCTCCGGCTTCACCATGTGCCGATCTTCGTCCGTGATCAGGATCGAAGCCTTCGATTCTATCTGGACCAGCTTGGATTTCGCCTGATCATGGATTACAACTATGGTGAGCGTGGCCGCTTCATCCTAGTTGCTCCGCCGAACGGCGCTACGCTTCTTGCGCTCATCGCGCCTAAACCCGAATCTGCGGAACATCAGTTCATCGGCCGCTCAGGGCAGGCGGTGTTTGTAACGGAAGATGTTGCCGCCAAATTCCGCATCTGGCGTAAGGGCGGCGTTCGCTTTCGTCATCCTCCACAAGCGGGAACTTGGGGTGGAGTCTTCACTACCTTCGAAGATCTGGATGGGAATTCCTTTATCCTTGCGGGATGGGACGAACTGACACGGAAAGTTGAAGCCCGCCGCCGCGCGCTAGCCGGGAAGGTGGAATCCGAACGCCGCGCAGCGCAAGAACTGGAAATTGCGAAACAGGTGCAGGCCAGGCTCTTCCCTCAAGCCGCACCGCCGCTAAAAACACTCGAATATGCGGGTGTTTGTGTTCAAGCCCGCGAGGTGGGCGGCGATTACTACGATTTTCTGAACCTGGGGCAGGAGCGGATGGGATTAGTCATCGGCGATATAGCCGGTAAAGGAATTGCGGCCGCGCTGCTGATGGCCAACTTGCAGGCAAATCTTCGCAGCCAGTGTGCGATGGCATCTGATCAGCCGGAGCGTTTCTTGCGATCCGTGAACCAGCTCTTCTACGACAATACGACGGAAAGCGCCTACGCCACCCTGTTCTTTGCCGAGTATGACGACTCGGAGCGACGTTTGCGATACGCGAATTGCGGACATCTCCCGCCGTTGCTCATTCGACGCGACGGCGCGGTTGAAAGGCTCGGTTCGACCGCCACGGTCGTGGGCATCTTCAAAAAATGGGAATGTTCCGTGACAGAGTGCCAACTCTCCTCAGGAGACATGCTCGTACTCTATACCGACGGCGTGACCGAGTCGTTCAACGACGCGTGGGAAGAATTCGGCGAACAGCGTCTAATTGAAGGGCTCGAAACCTACCGACAACTATCTCCACAGATGGTGATAGCGGCTATTATCAATCGACTTAAACAGTTCAGCCCCCGTGAACAGCACGACGATATCACTTTGATCGTTGCCAAGTGCAGATGAGATTTCTCCGCGCTCGCAGTGGGATCGCGCCCGTGACCAAACAGAGCGGCAGGAGCAAACAAATCGTCATGCGGCGCGGCTGCAGCGAGCGGCCTGATCTCAGAGAACCAATGCCCCTACCGCCCAGCGGCCGGCTGTCTATCTGCTTTAGCTCACCCGTAGCTACTTTGAAGGGTGCGCCAGGGTTTGACAAACCGTGGGAGTCCGTTTTCGGCCACTGTACGAGTAGTGGAATCGCGGGAAACTCCCAGATCTGTTGTAGCATTTGTGTGAGGCGTCGCCCAACGTTTACGGCCATTAGGGGCCTGTAACCTTCGAACGCCTTTTCTATTAGCCACCCTGCGATAGAGGCCGCGGTTGCACACCAGTTGCTCGTAATCGCCTATTACCTGTTGAGACGCAAACAGGAGTACCGCGAACTAGGGCCGAATCACTTCGACAACCTCAACGCCGACCGAGTCCGACATTCGCTCGTCAGGCGACTGGAGCGGCTGGGGCACAGGGTCACCTGGAACCCTCCCCCAACCGGCGTAGGGTCTATTTTCGTAGGAGGAGTAGCTCACACGTGCTCGCGCCTAGGCTAGGAACGCCGCCAGAGTTTCTGACAGCTCCGAATCGTCCGTCCCACCCAGCAGTTGCAGGGAAATTATCGTACCGCGCCAGGCGACATTGGCCGTGCAGTGGGACTGTTGGAATATCAGTAGCCGGTGGAACCCGCCTGAATCGAATCTTGCCTATGGCAGAATGTTTTGGACCGGTCTGCTGTCGGCACTCGACAGCACAACATTGCCCTGCGCATCTGGATTTTGAAACACCAGGACGCCCACGTAGGGAGCTGCGCCTGCGGTGGAAATCTGCACAGTGGCAAAGCGAGGCGGGGCATCGGCCGCATCGGCGCTCCAGCTCCCAAAGCCGCTGAAGCTTACCGTATCGGACTCGCCCGAGGGCAGCGTGGAGCCGCGCGAACGGATGCAATTCACGGCTGCCAGCCGTTCCATGATGAAGGTCCCACCGGATGTGCCGGAATTGTGATTCGTGTAATGAAACGAAAAATCCCTCGCTCCGTCACAGGGCATGGAAAATGTGTAAGAAAAATTGTCTCCCAGCGCGGAGGTAAGATCCGGTGCGCCGCCTGCGACACGCCCCCGCAGTGTATTCTCCATATGCATGGCTTGCAAACGCAGAAAAATGTGGAGGACTGCGTCGGGTCCTCCCAGGAAGGCATGCGCCTTCACGAAATCAGGAGACGGGAACAGGAAATCGACGAACGTGGGATGAAATACACCGCTAAACCGAAATATAGTCTCGCCTTCGGATCCCTTCTCGAACAGTGCATAAGTCTGCACAGGACCTCCGGGCGGCGGGCGCAGTGCAGTCAGGTAGAACGGATCCTTCGGAATCCGCGGCGCATTCTGGTCAAACAGCACCAGAGCGATGTTGGTGGAGAAAAATGCCGGGTATTCCATTTCACCGATCACTTTGCCGGTCTTAAGGTTTACTGCGCCGTGCTGGATGTTGAATGGCTCGTCGACCAGCGCGATCCGCTGCAGTGGATAAGTGACCAGCGGGAATTTCAGGTACTCGTTCTGACCAAGAAGTCCAGGCAGAAAGCCGGGCCCGAACCGCGGGTTTGGAGGCGGCTGCGCCAGCAGCCCCTCCGGGACGGCGGCCCGAATGGTAAATGGAATGGTATCGCCGCAACGCGGTCCGAATTGAATCTCCAGACGGCCCAACAATTGCGACCTAGCCGTGCCGACACCGCCAAGGCCAGGGTTGTCGATGTTGAAATCGTCCCCAAACGAAGAACTCTCGGTGAAGACCGTGAACTCCTGGACTGTGTTCTCCGGAATATCGGGGCAATGATCTCCGCACTCGGGACCGTCGGGCTCCCGCGTGCTCATATAGAGATGCGGGTGGAACGCCGCGCCACGGGAAAGAAAGCTCGCGCATTGACCATCGGGCCCGCAAAAGGGTAGCGGGAAGCGAATCAAGTCGCCCTCAATCGACTTGCCCAGCGGGTAAAACGTGCTCCCGCGAAAACTGAAATCCAGCAGGCCATCCGGCCGTTGCTCGAACTTGGCCCAGGCGTGCCCGCGGATCCCCGGAAAGCTCACCACGGGATGTTGCAGCTTCGGATTGGTGGCGAAGAGAGCGTCGATGGCGCTGTCGCTGAAGAAGAGATTGTAGTGGAGGTTCGTTACCCCGCCCGTGATCAGGTCCAGATCTCCTTCCGAGATAACTCCCGGCACATCCGCTATCTGGGCGCGAAGCAGCGGTAGTTCGTAACCCTGCGGCGCTTTAATAATGGAATCGTCCCCCATCAGAACGCCATGGATCACATGGAAATGGGAGACGTTATTAACGGGCGGGGAAAATTGGATCTGGATGTTTCCGTTCAAATGGCTGTCGCCCATCACCAGCCCGCCAAAATATTCGTCGCCGCAGGTCCCGTACGGCAGGTCGCTATCGGCCTGACAGTCGACAGCGCGGATGGCTTCGCCGAAAAAGCTGTTGGTCTTGTTGAGGGGGAGCGTCTCGACCAGCCCCGGAGGCAGTTGCAGCGGCTGGGGAAGCGGATCATATATCAGAACAGCCTGGCTGCGTGCTGTACCGGTAAGCGTCAGCAGCAACACTGCGGCGGCCAGGTGGAAGGAGACTGGGCGCTCAGCAGTCAATTGCGACCTCGTTCCACCCCTGCCTCGGAACCTGCTGCGCGGTATTGGACCACGGGATCATGGCTCATCACGGTGTTCACGTCAACAGCAGGAAACGAGCCGCCGTAGGTGGAATTGAGAAGGGCGAGAACTTCATTCGCGAGGAGTGCGTGCCCGGTAGTTCCAGGGTAGATGCCATCCAGTGTGTAGAAGCCGCCCAGGTAGTCGGCTGTTAGAATACGCCCGCCGGCCGCGATTCCAGCTACACGCACCCGGTGGAACAGCGCATGAAGATCGTAAACCACCGCGCCGCTCCGGCCGGCGATCGCATTGATCTGGGCGTTCAAAGCGTTAAGGCGCCCGCTGATCTGGCTAGCCAAGGATGCGCTCATCACCGAGCCGGCTGCCAGCGGCTGCGGCTGTTTGCGGATCGCTTGGTTTCCTATCGCATATAGTGCGTTGCGCGTGAGCAGATCATCGGTTTTCAGATTGTATTCAGAGATCAGCGTCGACACCGGTACGCGCAGCAAATGCGCTGCCGCTTCGGGAGAAGTGAACAAGGCCGTGTCCATGGGATCCGGAATCGTGCACACGACCACCTGTGCCTGCAATGAGCTCAGGCCCTGCACGATGGCGCCGTAGGCGGTCCCGAATGACGCCGGATCGGGAAGACGGGTTGGATCCTGGTAAACGGCTGCTTCGAGCGCTTCGTAATAGCCGAGTTCTACCAGGGCGAGAGTCGGAAACATAGCCTCCCCATACTCGAGTTGCGTCCACAAGGGCACCTGTTTGGATAAAATCAGCGCAGGAAACCCGAGAATCAGGTTCAACGTGGTTTGCTGCCCGTCTTTCTGAATCAGCGGCAGCGAAGGCCGTCGCTGGATGCTGTCTGTCACCGTCATCCCCGGTACCGCTAGGTTAAAGACGAACAGCGTGGGGTGCTCGTCATTCGGGTTTGTCTGCGCGGGAAAGATACGCACACGGGTTTGGCGGTAAGTGGGGACCCGCACAGGCAAACTCGGGTAGCCCAATACGATGCCAATTCCTGGGCCCTGGACGAGCGGCTGCGGAAAAGCGGTCTGCATTTGCTGCGCCATCTGCGCCGGGAAACTCTTGGCTTGAACGGTCTGACTGAGGCCAAAATTGGCCATGCCGGCCGCCAGCCCTTCGCCGAGCACAACGAACGTAGTGGCATCGAGTTTTGACGCCGGTTGCGCCTCCACGGCGCTCGCCGCCAACGCAAGCACGACTGCCGTTGTCAGAGTTGTCATCCGCTCTTAAACAATGTTTTTCAGCCGCGCTGCGCGTCTATATGGGACAAGTTGTTACGAGGTGGATGCGTGCGTCGCTGTAACATCCAAAATCCACACATCACAGCAGCCTCGGAGGAGTGCAGTCCAACGCCGCACGCTCGGCGTGGCGAGCCAGCCAAGCATTGACGTATCCGCAGCGTTGCCGCCGAATTGAGAGACGTTTTGGGACCGACTTTTTCTACCCAGATCTTACATCACCGACGCCCTCGATTATACTCCTTCCATCTGCTGCGTGGTCGCCGACGCTTCGAATTGGGCAGCTAGACTCCTACTTCCGCGAATTCGTTCAACCGATGGGCGGGCACACCAATTCGCCGAAAGCCACACGGGCCATCGTGCCTCCCGAAAGTCTGCCGCTGCCATCGGTCGCCTTCAGCTTGGCCAGACCTTCTTTACGAATGATCCCAGCAGGAAGAAAAGGGAGCATTAGTTCCACGTCGATTCTCCCTGTTGTTGGCGGCTTCTCCAACTGAAGCCTGCGCGATCGAGATCCCAACGACAAACGGCAATTTCGATGTGACGGCTTACATCGCTGGACCTGCCGTCGCAGGACATGGGTGCACCCCACCGAGGCTACCATGCCCGCGAGAAGCGGCCCGGTCCCGTTGGGCACACGCTTTGCAATCCTCAGTGCCAGAGCAGCCGCGCGGCACGACCGGGGCAATTTCAGGAAGTGCGGCACCCGGCCAGAAACTCTCAGATTTTACTTGGGCGGTCGCTTGAATACCGTGCGGATCACCACGACCGCTAACAGGTAGGCCAGCACAATGGCGAGTGGGTCTGCCCAGATTGATTCCGGCACGGGATTGGGGTAACTCTTCACCAGCACGCGCGGAATTGAAACTCAAGCTTCGTTCTGACCGGCTCTTGTAGCCCCAGCCCTCCGTTGCGCCCTCCGCGACCCTCGGAGGATGGGAGCAGTGGGCCAATCCTTGGGCTCCCCATCGACGCCGGCGCTCTCCAGGCGGACGGTGGTGTTCGCGTCCGCGATCCAGTTCAGCGGAATTCTGAGCCTAGGCACGAGTTCAGCGACCAGCGATTTGGCGAGTAATACGGGAACGTGTACTGCTGGTCCTGGCTAAATGGACCGACCAGACCCGGGGATTTTGAATATGTGTGGTGGCAGGAACGGATGTGATCGATCAACTCACGGAGCGGCGCCCTCTTCCACTCGCGCTCGCCCGTTTGCGGTTGCAGGGTGGCGGCTCGCTCGAGTTCGCTCAATAGGACTTCCTGCGTGATACCACGCTCCCGGCAAGCGGCCTTAAGTGCGTGTTTTCCCCCACAGCAGTAGTCAATTCGGTATTTTTCGAGGATGCGCGCCGCGCCGGGAATCTCCGCGACGAGCTCACGTAGAGTCTTCTCGTTTGAAATGACCATCATAGCCTCCGGGTTTTAGATAACGATTACGCACGCGCGTGGCACTGGCGCTGGCCACAGGATTGCGAAATTGTCATCGCCGTACGTGGAGGTGCCATGGACTTTAATCAGTCGCCATTGTTGGTCATTTGGGAAGTAACGCAGGCCTGCGATCTGGCGTGCGTGCATTGCCGGGCATCGGCCATGCAGGAGCGCAACCCTGGCGAACTTACCACCGAACAGGGTTATCGTTTGCTGGACGAGATCCGCTCGTTCGGTGACCCGCTGATGGTGTTTACCGGGGGTGATCCGCTCAAGCGCCCCGACCTGTTCGATCTGATCCGCCACAGCGTCGAGCTAGGGCTTCGGACCAACGTTACGCCCAGCGCCACGCCGCTGCTAACGGCTAATGCCATTGACCTGTTTAAGAAATCCGGCATTGCCCGTATGGCTATCAGTCTAGATGGTCCGGATGCAGAAACGCACGATAGTTTCCGCGGCGTCGCCGGAACTTTTGACCGCGCCATGTTCGCACTGCGCCACGCGCGCAATATCGGACTCGATACGCAACTCCAGACCACGGTCACGCGGCGGAACTTGAACAAACTGGCACAAGTAGCCGAGCGCGTGGCGGAAGTCCGCGGGCGCATGTGGAGCTTGTTCTTCCTTGTCGTTACGGGGCGCGCCATGGCCGGCGACGATTTGACGGCGGAGGAATACGAGCAAGTGTTCGAATTCCTCTATGACATCTCCAAGATCGCGCCGTTCGATGTGAAGACCACGGAAGCCATGCACTACCGGCGGTACGTGGCTCAGCGGCAGAAAGCGGAGCACGGCCCCGTCACGGAAACGGCGAATGCGAGGGGAATGGTCTGGAGGACGGCTGGCGTGAGCGATGGGAAAGGCTTTGTATTCATTTCACACACCGGCGAGATCTTTCCCAGCGGTTTCCTGCCAGTCTCTGCGGGCAATGTTCAACACGATTCGCTGGTCCAGGTCTATCGCGACTCGAGCTTGTTCCGAATCCTGCGTGACATCGACATGCGGCAGGGAAAGTGCGGCGCATGCGAGTACCAGAAAATCTGCGGCGGCTCGCGCGCCCGCGCGTATGCGCTCACGGGTAACTACCTGGCTGAAGATCCGCGGTGCGTTTATCAGCCGTCAATCGCAATGAGAGCATAGACGCGGTCGGGGCGTGGCCCCCAACGGCTATGGGTGCCTGAATTCCTGGGCTCGCGGCACGAGCTCCATATATACGTGGTGGGGCAATTGGGTATGCCAGTGCCCGGTCCACACGGCCAGTCCATATAGTCCGAAGAACACAACTGCAATAACCGCACCTATGGCCCAAGCCGGAACCATACGAATTCCGGGCGCCGACATCACCAACGCACTGGCCACCGGGCACGCTGCCACGCATTGCATGCAGCCCGTGCACTCGACCGAGCGGATGGTGACCAGCCGATCGACCGGCAGCAGCGACGGGCATTCCCGCGAACACTTACCGCAATCGATACATAGCGTTGTGCTGCGCCGGATGTGCAAAGGGCTGGCCAGCGAGAACAGGCCCAGCAGCGCCCCGTACGGGCATAGGTAACGGCACCAAAAGTTCTGAACGAACACGGAAAATACGACCAGGAGCCCAAGCGCAATAGCCCCGCCAATGCTCAAATAGCGGAAGAAATTAAGCAACTTGACATCCGCGATCAACCCGTACGGACCGTCAAGAAATGCCCGAATCGCATCAGCCGGCATGCCGGCGATTGCATAAACGAAAAGGCCGAGCAGCAGGTACTTCAGAGTGCGAAGGCAGACGTCCAGGACGCGCGGCAGGCGCCAGCTCTTCTTAAAAGTGTCATGCCCAGTGCGCCACAGGTACTCGGAAAGCGTACCGACCGGGCAGAGCCAGCTGCAGAACGATTTGCGCACCAGCCATGAGATCGAAATAAAAGCGAGCAGAATAAACACGCCGGCCGGGTGCACTCGTGGAAGATAACCCGTCTCGACCAGCGCCTTCAGATTCATGAGGGAAGCGATCGGCAGCCAACCCTCGATGCCCGGCGGCCTGCGCGTCCAGCCTGAGCGCCCGCCCGACTCGTAATAGTGGACGAACTGCAGAAACTGAATGGCAATCCACACATTCAGCGCCAGAAAGCTGACCTGTACACCGCGCCGCAGTCGCTGAGAGTAGTCCTGAGGCGCGCGAGTGAAGTTTTTCTTTCCCACGGCTCCGTTACGAAACGCGGATCGCGACCTTTAACACTTGCTCGCGTCGTGAGGCGAACAGTTCATATGCTTTGTCGATTTCATCCAACGGGAACACATGCGTCAGAAGTCGCGTAAGGTCGATACGCCCGGTTTTCACCAGCCGCATGAGACGTTGCATGCGCGCCTTGCCGCCGGGACAAAGCGTGGTCACGATGGTCTGATCGGCCAAACCGGCGTAGAAAGCCTCTGCTGGAATTCGCAGGTGACCAGAGTAGACGCCAACGCTCGAAAGTATTCCACCGGGCTTGAGCACGCGCAACGCATTTTCGAACGTCGTTTGTTCTCCCAAGGCTTCAATTGCCACATCCACACCCCTGCCCTGAGTCAGTTCTAGGATGCGCGGTACAGGATCTTCATTCGCTAAGAGTAATGACGTCGCTCCAAACGCTTTAGCAACGCGCAACCGATGGACATCGGTATCGACGGCAAATATCGCCGACGCTCCCATCAGGTGCGTGCCAAGCGTCGCGCACAGGCCGATCGGTCCTTGGGCGAAAACCGCCACGGCGTCACCCAATTGCACCCGACCGCTCTCGGCGGCCGCAAAACCCGTGGATGCGATATCCGAGAGCAGTAGCACATCTTCATCCGAGAGCTCATCCGGAATGAGAGCCAGGTTCGCCTGCGCGTACGGGATGCGCGCGTACTCGGCCTGCACTCCGTCGATCGTGTTGCCCAGACGCCAGCCTCCCAGCGCCGTCGTGCATTGAGAAGTGTGGCCGGATAGGCATATCTCGCACTGACCACAGGGCGTGATCGCGCCCACCAACACGCGCTGACCCGATTCGTATCCAGTCACCCCTGGTCCGAGTTCATGAATCACGCCCACGGCTTCGTGACCGATGGTCAAGCCGGACGGTACGGGGTACTCGCCACGAACGATATGAATATCGGTGCCGCAGATGGTCGTGAGCCGTACTTGGATTACGGCTTCCCCAGGACCAGCCTTGCATATCGGCTTCTCTTCGAGGCCAAATTTTCCTGGCGCGCGAAATACGTTGGCCTTCATGAGGCCGCGTGAAAGCTGTTTGGTTTTGCGCTCCTCCAGTAGTTGTACAGGCATGGTGAACTCCTTTTTTCACTGACGAGAAGTGCATGATGTGTGCCATAACCGGTCAGCATAGATCCAATAACTTACGAGATCGTGTCACTAAAAGGTATGGGTGCATCGCGTGATATCACCCAGGCAGCCTTCGGTTAGAAATCAGTCAGGTGCTTCGCTGGGAAAGAGACGCGGACAGCGTTCAACACGGCTGCAAGGTCGATGAACTCTTGAGCGATCGCCCCGCCGATCGGCGGCAGGTGGCCCGAAGCGGCGGCCATCATCCCGATGAAGCTCAGCGCCATTCCACCGACCGCGCTTTGAAGAGCGATCACCCGCATGCGGCGGCCGATATGAATGAGCTCGTCTACGTTTGCGAGAGAAGGGTCGAGTATGACCGCGTCCGCGGCTTCGGCGGTGATGTCGCTGTTTTTGCCGAACGCCACTCCTACGGTCGCGGCCAGCATTGCCGGGGCGTCGTTAATTCCATCGCCGACATACAGTGTTCTTGCCTGACGAGTCTCGTGCTGGACGATGGCGACCTTCTCTTCCGGAGTTTTGCCGGCATGCATTTCAGCAATGCCGAGCTTGCGCGCGAAATATCGTACTTCGGACTCGCGATCACCCGAAAGCAAAATGACTTTCGAAGCATGATGCCTGGGCTTGAGGTGATGCACGAACGAATGGCTGTCGGCTCGTGGCTCATCGTGAAAACGCAAGGCGGCAGCGTACTCGCCATTCAGGAACACCAGGCACTCGAGACCTCCCGCGGATGGCGGCAGCGCCGGCGGGAGTTGCGCTAAGTTCCCCCGTCCGGTGATCTGCACGGTCTTACCGCCCACCAATCCACGCAATCCCTCACCAGGCTTTTCGCTGGCCAAGTCCACGGCGTGGAGTGGTAACTTCGCTTCATCTGCAGCCTTCACAATTGCACCTGCTAGCGGATGCCTCGAGTAGACTTCAAGGCTAGCGGCCACTGCGAGCACCTGGTCCACCGAAAAACCCGGAGCGCAAGTTACGTCTGTGAGCGACGGTCTACCGTAAGTAAGGGTTCCCGTCTTGTCGAAAATGACGGTGCGGCAAGTGTCGATCTGTTCCAGCATGGCGGGGTTCTTTACGACAATTCCGCGCCGGGCCGCTAGCGAAATTCCGCCGATCATCGCCACCGGAATGGCAATCAGAAGAGGACAAGGAGTCGCGATCACAATCACAGCAAGAAACCGATTTGCATCTAGGCTCCAGATCCAGCCCGCGATCGCAATCCCCACGGCCAGCACCGTGTACCATGCGCCGATCCGGTCGGCGATACGACGGAGATGCGTGCGGCTCTGCTCAGATGCGCGCATGACCTGCATGATTTTGGCGTAGCGGGAATCGATGGCAAGGGCGGACGCAGCGATGGTAATTGCAGCTTCTCCATTAATGGCGCCCGATAATACTTCTGAACCAGGTACTTTTGAAATTTGAAACGGCTCGCCCGTGAGGTAAGACTCATCCATTGTTCCCCGGCCGGACACGACTACGCCGTCAACCGGACAGATCTCATTGGGTAGCACGATGAGCGTCTCGCCCATGGCGATGTCCGCCAGCGCGATATCCGTGATGCCGGAGGTGGTTTTTCGGTGGGCACTAGTGGGCATGCGCCGGGCCAGCGCCTCGAGAACCGCGGACGCTCGCCGCGTCGCATAATGCTCCAGCGCCGCGCCGCCGGAAAGCATCAGCACAACAATGGCTCCCACCAGATACCGGCCCAATAGAACTGCCGTGATAACCGATAGGCCGGCGAGCAGGTCGGAACCAAATTCGCGCGCCAGCACCTTCCGCCCTAGATCTATCACCAGCGGAACCCCACCGGCGATCACCGCGATGTACAGCGGAATTTCCCACGCCGAGCGCCACTGGAGGATATACCGCAGTGCGAGGCTGAGGAGAATGCACGCGGCCGAGAGTGCGGCAATATATGTCTCCTTAGGATAGGGAAACCAAGATGAATACCAGGACCAGGCGTTCACTACTCGAGATTTCGTTGCCACCATCTCGAGAGACTCCGTCCGACTCGAGTGCTTTATGTGGGCCGCCATAGCGCCCCTATTAGACAAGAGCCGGAAGGCTGGCGTTAACGCGCAGATCGATAGCCGGAGGGTGGCAGAGCGTATTGTGGATGAGGCAAGACTTCACCGCGCGCCTCAGGCCGTCAGAATGCTTCGAATCCAGATCAGGCATTTCGACGTCGATGACGAATGCCGCGAGGCGCGCCGGTTGTGTTATCTTTTCGGCCGACACTCGGACGGTGAGTTTGTCGGTATCCAGCCCGCGCGTTCGAAGATATTGCGCAGCGTAGTACGCAGCACAAGTGCCGAGCGAGACCAGCAGGAACTCCGGCGGAGTCATGCCCGCGTCCGATCCACCATTCTCCGGAGGCTGGTCACAGACCACCCGATGCCCTCGAGCTGTGGCTTCGAACTTCAACTCGCCCAAGTGACGGATGACGGTTTCCATATCCCCTCCATTCGTGCGCTTTTCGCGGGCAGATGCCCAGAATCATGAAATTGCATTTCGTCGGCCAACCGTAAGCGGTTGCATTCTCTCAGCTGGCTCGTGGCAACTGCGGCATATGACCCACCATCGGGTGGAAGCCACCCATAAGTGCAGTGATTTGTTCGTCGATTGAGGTGTTTTTGGCGGCCCTGCGCATGCACTTCCTTGTTCGGAGGTGATTCGTGGGACTCCTGTCCGTAGCAGAAGTTGATATCTCTCAACGCAAGGTGCAAGTTCCATTTCCAGGCATGCCAACGACGACGGATGGGTCCGGAGCCGTGGTTTGGGTCGAGTCCCATATTTCACAGGCAGCGGTCGCTTATCCCATAACGCCCTCGACCCCCATGGGCGATGGGTTCGCGGCGGAATTTTCCAACGGCAAAAGGAACGTTTGGGGTGAGCCACTGGAATTCCTGGAGCCCGAGTCGGAGCACAGTTCCGCTTCGGCGTGCGAAGGCTTCGCCCTGGCTGGCGGGCGGGTCACGAACTTCACATCGGGCCAGGGCCTGATCCTTATGAAAGAAGTTCTGTACGTAATCGCAGGTAAGCGGCTGCCCGTGGTGTTTCACGTTGGTGCGCGGGCCATCACTTCGCAATCGCTTAACATACACTGCGGGCACGACGATGTGATGGGTGTGGCGGACTGCGGCTGGGGAATGTTATTCGGACGCAACGCACAAGAAGCGGCGGATCTTGCTCTTATCTCACGCCGCGCCGCCGAATACTGTGAGACGCCCTTCTTCAACGTGCAGGACGGCTTCCTGACTACGCATACTCTTGAGACTGTACGGCTGCCCGAGCCGGAATTGATGCTCCGCTTCATCCAGCATCCTGAGCGCCTCCGGAATCTCTTCGACCCGCAGCATCCGATGCAGAGCGGTGTGGTGCAAAACCAGGAGAGTTACATGAAAGGCCGGATCGCACAGCGATTCTTCTATGATCGCGTGAAGCCGTCTGTACGTGCCGCGATGGAGGAATACACGACTCTCACCGGCCGCCAGTACGATCTGATCAACTGTTATCGCATGGATGATGCGGAGTACGCCTTTGTCGGGCTGGGGTCCATGATGGAGACCGCGCAAGGCGCCGTCGACTTCTTGCGCGAAAAAGGAATGCGCATCGGCGTGATCTCGGTCACTAGCTTTCGACCGTTTCCAGGTCCCGAAATTGCGGCGGCATTACGGAAATGCACGGCGGCGGTGGTTATCGAAAGAACGGATGTGCCGCTCGCGCAATCCAATCCGCTCTTGAGCGAGGTCAAAGCGGCCATGGCGGATGCCGCCGCAGCCGCCGAGATTGAAGTCATTCCGGAACTTTACGGTGCAGTCGCGGGTCTGGGCGGCAACGATATCCGGCCGGGTCACTTCGTGTCGTTGGCACACAAGGTGGACCATGGCGGGCGAAGTCTCTCCTTTCTGGGCATTAAGCACCTCGACGCAATCGACATGGGCGAGGATCCCGATGTCCGCCCGAAGGGTGCATTTTCATTGCGAGGCCATTCGGTAGGCGGCTTTGGATCTGTGACCACCAACAAGGTAATCGCCAGCGTGGCGGCGGATCTATTTGGGTTACATGTTCAAGCGTTCTCAAAATACGGCTCGGAAAAAAAAGGGCTGCCCACGAATTACTACTTAACGCTGGCTGCCGAACCGGTGCGGCTCCATGCGGAGTTGAACACTGTCGAATTCGTGGCCATCCAGAATCCGCTGGCGTTTTCCAGCGGCGAACCACTGCAGGGACTCGCTCCTGGTGGGACGATCTATATGCAATCCGACTCGGCGCCGGAAAAAGTCTGGGCAACACTGCCGGCGGCCGTTCGGCGAACCATCGTCGTACGCGGCCTTAGGCTATGGGTCCTGGACGCTGCGCGCATTGCAAAAGAACAGGCCAGCCGCGGGGAGCTGCAGATCCGCATGCAAGGTATTGCTTTGCTCGGCGCTTTTCTGCGCCTCACCCCATTCCGTGAGCGAAGTGGCCTCACTGAGGACCAGTTGTTCGAATCGCTCGATCGCGTGTTGAACAAGTACTTCGGCAAACAGGGGCCGAAGGTTATCGCCGAGAACCTGGCAGTGGCGCGTCATGGTTATCGCGAAGTGACGGAAGTGCTCCCGCCCGCGGGTGAAAACGCGTTCGAGAATGCTCACGAATCGCCGTGGCATTGGGAATCCGCTGCGTGTGCAGGCGACGGCTGTCTCGTTTCGCCGGAATTCTGTGAGCAGGTAGTGGAAAGTTACGCGCGTGGCCGGGAAACGGAACTGCCGGCCGACATTTATGCGGCACGTAGCTTGATGCCGCCATCAACAGCGTTGCATCGTAGTTTCCGCCACCTTGCACCCAACATTCCAGTCTTGCATTCAGACAAATGCGTGGGTTGCATGGAGTGCGTCAACCAGTGTCCAGACACGGCCATCCTGGCGCGCGTTGTCGAGCCTGTCATCCTTGACGAGCGAATTGCAGGAATTGAGCGCGAAGATCTGCGCGATACGCTGCACAAGCTCTTTGCGAAGACAAACAAGTATCATGACGTCCCGACCAAGCGTGGGGAACTCGGCGGCATGTTCGGCATCTTTGTCGATCCGGACAAATGCAAGGGCTGCGGTGAGTGCGTCACTGCCTGCGGCTCGCATCGTGCCCTGGACATGGTTCCAAAGTCCGCCGTGGATCTGATGGAGTATGACGCCGGCATGGGCCTTTTCCACCATCTGCCGCCCACACCCGAACGTTTCGTGAACGATAAGGCGTTGGGCGACATGATGCTTGGCGACCGCAGCATGCTTTATTCGGGCGGGGCCGGCTCCTGCATGGGCTGCGGCGAAGGCACAGCCCTGCGGCTGATGCTTGCCGCCACCGGCTTCGTGTACGGCGCAGACCAGATCGGTATGGTGGCAGCCACTGGCTGCAATACGGTATTCGGCGCCACTTATCCGTTCAACCCGTTCAAAGTGCCGTGGACCAATTCACTGTTTGAAAATGCGCCCGCCGATGCCATGGGCATACGCCTGCGATGGGATCAGGAAGGTCATCAGAAGCGGCGACTCTGGGTGGTGGGTGGCGACGGCGCAATGTACGACATTGGTTTTCAATCCCTCTCACGTCTGCTGATGTCCGGCATGGATATCAAAGTGCTGGTGCTCGACACGCAGGTTTACTCGAATACCGGTGGGCAAAGCTCCACAGCCACATTTACCGGCCAGAGTGCCAAGATGGCCGCTTTCGGCAAAACATCGCCGGGCAAACGCGAGCACCGCAAAGAACTGGCCACGATCGCCATGATGCATCCAGGTGTCTACGTGGCGCAGACCACGCCCGCGCACTTGAACCATTTCTACCGGGCGGTCATGGAGGCTAACGAATATCCTGGGCCGGCGGTCGTGATCTGCTATGCAGCATGCATGCCCGAACACGGGATTGCGGATGATCGCGCGGTGGCGCAGGCGAAGCTGGCGGCCGATTCACGGACATTTCCGCTTCTGATTTATGATCCCCGCAAGGGTGACCGTATTCGCGAACGTCTGAGCCTGCAGGGCAATCCAGTCATGAAAGAAGACTGGTTCAGCAATCCAAAGACCGGAGAACCCGTGGATTTCATTGCTTTCGCACGCACCGAGGGCCGCTTCGCCCGGCATTTCACCGATGGCCACGCTGACGAATTCTTAAAGGAAGCGCAGCAGGACCGGCTTGCGAACTGGCACCGCCTTCAGGAGCTGGCGGGATTGCGGTAAGTTTTGATCCGCAACAAGGGTGGGGTAAAACGCGCAAACGTAGCGTGAGATTACGCGGTCGCGCAGCAGGCGGCATCTTCAATTCCGCCACCCGCTTTGCGCCACTCCTCATCCCAATGGCTGCAAGCAGAGTTGACGGAACGCAACACCTCGCGGGCGTAGAACGGCTGTGCGAGCACATCGAAGCCGCCCAGGTTCAGGACCTCGGCCCACAGGGGGTCATCGGCGAGCTGGCATGTTACGATCAGCTTCGGCGGGAAAGGCATTCTTATCAATCGATTGTGCAGAGTTTTCCAGTTTCCATCCGGCAGATCACGCTCGACGATAATCACTGGCGCGAATTCTACTTCTAGCGATTTAATTGCTTCTGCACAGCCAAATGCGCTATCCATGCTCCAGCCCGCTGGGGGCAGGATATGAATCAGAGCCCGATGGTCCTCGTCATTAGGGCTCACGAAAAGAACGATACGCCGTTTACCGGCGCAAGAAAGATTGGTCATTTGACTTTCGATTGGCACTTCTGTTGCCAGCGCCAACCCCCGGTACGATCACCTAGCGGCAGGGCCTCGCAAATCGATTGAATCGCAGATTTCACGAATCGTATCTACGACGACGCCCGCGACACGCTACAAACGCTGACCCAGTAGACCAGTCGCTCAGTACCCCGTGACTCTCAACCACAGCATGACGCCGGCAACCAAGCTGAGTGCTCCGAGTGCCACGACCGGAGCCCATACGCTGATTTCTGTTACCAGCTTTTGCACGTGATGAACCGGTGCAATCGCCATAGGAACGCAACCAGTTTTCGCTTCAAGCAGCGACATGTTTCAACCTCCTTCGCTACTTGAAACAAGGCACGTCACGAACCAGTGGGCAAGAACTCGTAAGCCAAGTAGTTTCAATGCGTAGCGTGCGCAGCCCATTAAAGAAGATGCCGCGGCATTTGGCGCATTGCGTGAAAGCTCCCAGTTTACTTTGCGAATTCGAGCAGCCCGAACATGCCTGGCCACCACTTTCGTCAAGGGCGCTGGTGACCCGCGGCCGGCTCCGGCGTCGGCTCAATTCATACCAAGCTCCATGGGATGTGACCCCACTTGGCCGGTCCTGGCGATTTTCGGAAATCTTACACTGAACGTTTGAAACACCATCCGGTCCGCAGTGCGTCTATGTGAGCGGTGCACAAGGGGAATGGTGGCCAGAAAATCTACGCCGTCCCCGAATACGTGCTCGTCGTAGTCTTCACGGGCGGCGATTACAACTCAGGCGGTTCTCCACCAAATATAAGCATGGAGTAGATACTCATGAATCTGAAGCAGATCCTTGACCGCCAGTTCAGCAGTCCGGGGTCAATACCCTCAATGCATGAGTAAATTCGCGCAATATGATTGTTGCACTCAGGCAGCAGCTCCCTTTTCTTGAATGGCGAAGCATCTGGCACCTTGCTTGCGAGAGTCTAACTAGAGAGAACCAGGTAAAGGAGGATTGGTGTATGCCCCGAATTCCGGTGAAAACCGTAAAGTCCCCACGCAGAATCCTGAATCACCTGGCGCACCTAATGAAGTTTGTGCACGAACAAATTCGAGCGCGGGCGCTTCAGCAGCGGCATGGGGAGGGACACGAGCTCGAGGATTGGCTTGCGGCTGAGCGCGACGTACTTTACTCGCCACCGTGTATACTGACGGAAACTCCAGATGAGATTCGCCTGCAGGCGGCCTTGCCCTGTGTCGAAGTGAAATCATTACAGGTGGATGTGATGCCGCATTCCATCACCATCGAAGGGCGAATGTTGAAGACGAAGAAGTGCCCGGGCGAGAGAATCCACTTACGTGAGTTCGGCGGGGAGCAGGTATTACGGCAGTTTGACTTGCCCGCCCGGATTAACCCGAAATACGCCAAAGCCACACTTGAGAATGGGGTATTAAATATCACCGCCAAAAAAGCTGCCATGGTCCTGTCCGTCCCGATCGTCGAGGAAATCAAGAGCGCGAAGCAATCGGCGGCTTGACATCCTCTTCGGATTGGATTCGCGTAACCCGCGCGTGGAAGCTGCATGAAATCCCGCGGCGGTGCTATTGCGCGAGATCGCAACGACATTGTACTGTCTACTTCAGGTTGTGCTTGGACATCTTGTATCGCATGCGGTCGCGGCTAATGCGCAATATGCGAGCTGCTTTAGATTGATTGCCTCCAGCCCTTTCCAGCGCCGATACTAACAACAACCGTTCTTGCTCCTCAAAGGACACGTCCTTCTCCGGTTCGGAAGCGGGTCCGTTGCCCGCGGCCGTCGCCATGGGCGCCTGCGCGCGAAGGTTTTCGGGAAGGTCGGCAACATCGATCATTTCGCCCATAACCATCATGCAGGCGTTCCCCAGAGCGTTTTCCAGCTCGCGCACGTTTCCCGGCCACGAATATCGCCCCAAAACAATCTGGGCCCGCTGCGTAAGGCCATGGATGGGCTTCTGGTACTGCTCTGAAAACTTACGAATGAAATAGTGCTCGAGAAGTGCGAGGTCCTCTTTTCTTTCAGAGAGTCGAGGTGTCCTGATTTCGACCATACAGAGCCGGTAGTACAGATCTTCGCGGAAGCGGTTTTGCGCGATCAGCGCTTTCAGGTCGTGGTTGGTGGCGGCGATCACGCGCGCGTCGACTTTGCAGGGCGTGAGCGAGCCCACGCGCTGGACTTCCTGGTTTTGCAGCACCCGGAGCAGCTTGGCCTGCGTGTTCATCGGCATATCGCCGATCTCATCCAGAAACAGCGTACCGTTGTGCGCGTACTCGAACAGGCCCATCTTATCCGCGGTTGCGCCGGTAAACGCCCCTTTAACGTAGCCGAACAGCTCGCTTTCAAAAAGCGTTTCCACCACCGCGGAACAATTACACACGACATAACGGCCTCCCGAGACGGGACTCAGCCGGTGCAGGGCGCGGGCCACCAGTTCCTTACCAGTGCCTGTTGCACCGGTCACGAGCGCGGTGCGGAAATGCGGCGCGACCCGGCGAATACGAGCGAACATCTCCCACATGACGGGGCTGCGCCCCACCATCTCTTCGAACTGGCAAGTGGAAAGGACTTCGCTGTCGACCGCCAGAGCACGCTGCCGCTGGCGCGCCTGGTCCATCAGCTTGTGGATGCGGTCGCGGAGCAATGCAATGGACACCGGCTTGTTGAGGTAATCGCTGGCGCCCTTTTTGATGGCTTCAACGGCGGATTCAGTGGAGTAATGGGCCGTCATCAGAATGACTTCAATGCTCGGGTCGAATTCCACGATTCGCTCGAGCGCTTCCATCCCGCTCAGCTTTGGCATAACCAGGTCGAGCAGAACGATCTGCGGGTGTTCGTGGAAGACAATATCCAGACCGTCTTCGGGATCGATGGCGGTGAAGATCTTGAGGCCCTCTTGAGACAAGGCTTCGGTGATCAGCTCCAGGCTCTCAGGAGTGTCGTCAATGGCCACCAGTTTGACCTGGGACGTAAGCTGGGTGGATATGGAATTCATTTTGATTGAGCGCTAAGCCATGGCTCAGTCAATACCGTTTCCAAGCAACTCGGCAACCTTCACCCGGAAAGCCGGGATGTCAATTGGCTTCGTGATGTAGGTATTGAACCCCAGCGATAGCGCCTTTTCGCGGTCGCCTTGCATGGCGAAGGCGGTCAGGGCAGCCACCGGGAGACCGGAAAGTCGGGGATCGGAGCGAATCTGCTGTATCACCGCGTTTCCGTTCAGCACCGGCATCTGAATGTCCAGAAGCGCCAGGTCAGGCTGGTGCTGGCGGATTTGATCCAGCGCTTCGCGCCCATCGCCGGCTTCGATCACTTCGTAATCGTCCGTTTCCAGGATTTCCCGGATCAACTCGCGACTGACGGTGTTGTCGTCAGCGACCAGGATCTTTTTCATGCAGTCCGCTGCCCATCCTCCATACTTCGCCGGCCGGAAGTTACCCCGCATCGGCGAACCGCCGCGATCAGGTGTTCCTTGGACACGGGTTTTACGAGATATTCGGCAGCACCCATCGCCAAGGCCTTTTTTCCTTCATCCACAACAGAAACAATGATAACCGGAATAGCCGCCGTGGAGGGCGCCTGCTTGAGGTCTGCCAAGGTCTGCCACCCGCTTTGTCCGGGCATCAGCAGGTCCAGCGTGATAACGTCGGGGCGCAGTTCGCGCGCTTTGCGGACGGCTTCAGCTCCTGAACTGACGGGGATAGCGCGAAATCCCGCTTCTTCCAGATGGCTCATCAGGAGTTCCTGCGCGGGCCCCTCATCCTCTACCACCAGAATGAAGGGAGCTTCCGTCTCCTGGTCCGTGGCGCGGACGTCCCGTTCCTGAGGCTTCAGCGGCATACTGAAACAAAACCGGCTGCCCTTGCCCGGCTTGCTATCCACCCAGATCCTGCCGCCATGCTGCTCGACCAATCTCTTGGTGATTGCCAAGCCCAGACCGGTGCCCTCTCGCACGCCCTTTGTGGTGGTCCCGACCTGATGAAAAGCGCTGAATATGGCTTCGTGCTCCGCTGTCGGAATACCGATTCCGGTATCCGCGACGCAGAAGCATGCCGCGCCATTGGCGCTGCACGTCTCAAACGATACGCATCCGCCGGCGGCCGTAAATTTGATAGCGTTGCTCAGCAGATTGTAGAGAACCTGTTTGAACCTTAGCCGGTCGGCATACAGAAACAGGCCGTCCGGCACCGTATTCGCCATGTGTATGTACTTCGCGGTTGCCATGGGCCGGACAGTGGCAAGAATCTCGGCGGCGGCCGCGGAGACATTGAAATCTTCGTACTTGAGCTCCAGATGACCGGCCTCGATTTTGGAGAGGTCCAGGATATCGTTGATCAGCTCGAGCAGATGCCTCGCTCCCTGCTGGATGTGTCCCACGAAGCGTTTCTGCTTGCTCGAGAACTGAACGGCGCCCTGTTCGGCGAGTAGGTCGGAGAAACCGATGATCGCGTTCAACGGAGTGCGAAGCTCGTGGCTCATGCTGGCCAGGAATTCGTCTTTCAGCCGGGTGGCCTTCTCCACCTCGCGATTTTGCAGTTCCAGCCCTTTGTTCGCTTCCACTAATTGTTGATTGAGAGTCCGAATTTGTTCCTCGGCCCGCTTTCGTTCCGTGACGTCGCGAACCACGCAGATTACCCGGTCGCCACCCTCCGCCTCGTACGGGCTGAGAGTCACGTCGACCGCGAATTCGGTGCCATCGGCGCGCTTCGCATACAGATCCAGGCCTGTCCCCATCGGCCTCATCACTGGATGGGCGAAGTAAGCCGTCCGATGGCCCGGGTGCGGACCCTGAAACCGCTCCGGTATCAAGAATTCGACAGGCTTGCCAAGTAATTCAGAGCGGGCACAACCAAATAGTTTTTCTGCCTGGACATTTACCAAAATAATACGACCCGTACGGTCTACTTCGAGAATAGCGTCAGGGGCGGCTTCCAGCAGCTTTCGATAGCGCTTCTCAATGCCGGCTTCAGCCTGGGAGGCTTGCTCGCGCGCGAGGAGTTGTGTCCGCTCGTTTTCGGCGCGCTTTCGCTCGGTGATGTCGACTAGCTCGGTCATGATGCCCGTGATATTGCCCGCGGAGTCATGGAGGGGTGCGGACCATATGCTCACGTCGATGGACGACCCATCTTTGCGAAGCCGGCTCGTCTCGAAACCGGACTGGGTCTCACCCTGCATTCGCGACTGCAGAAGAGAGCGAAACTCCTCCTCACGACCGGCCGGAATTGTGGGGTTCGGATGTCCAATCACCTCGTTCTCGTTCCAACCGAAAACGCGCTCCGCACTGTGATTCCACATCTTTACTCGACCCTCGCCGTCTAAGGCGATGATCGCCACGGGTGATGCCTCCACGATAGCGTGCAGGTTCTGGACCGTTTCCCATAACGTCTGGTCTGCGGGTTCGGACGGATTTTGACTCATGAGCGGTGGCGCGAGCGGCTGCGCCAGCAAGAGAGTCTTATTATCCCAATTCTTAGACACTGATCACCGGACACGACGACTGGCGAATGATCGAATACGCATTGGAGCGCAGCCGGCCAACCAAGCCGTTCTCAGAGCCGCGGCCGATGACCATCAGATCGGCGCGCAACCGTTGGGCCGCGCAGCCAACAATATGGGCCACCTCTCCGCCATGGACGTGGATCGTGGCTTCGACTCCGCGCGCATGCAGGAGGTTTCGTATGGCTTCTTTTCCTTCCGCCTCCAGATTGAGTCGCAATTCGGCATCAAAATAGGATGCCGGCCTGGTCTCATACCCCGGGATAGCGTGCACCAAGTGGAGAGCCGCCTGGTATTCACCCGACATTTGTTGCGCCCATTCGAGGACGCGCTCGCTGTGAGGTTTCAGGTCTACGGCACAGACGATGTTTTGGATGCGCAGCGCTTCCAGTGGCGGCGCCTGTTCTAGATGAACGCCGGTCCACACTGGGCAATCGGCATCGTGCAGGACTTTAGCCGTTACGGAGCCTAGGATAAACCGGCGGTAGCGGCCAATCCCGCTGGTCGGCATCATGACTAGATCTACATTCTCGGCGCGACTCACAGCCAAAATCTTTTCGGCCGCGTCGTCGGCTTTTTCTACCATCCGCCGGACGCGAAAATATCGGAACTCATCGCGCTGAAACATCGCAAGCCGCGTTTCCGCGGCTACAATCGTTTCCGGAAGGCTGTAGTACCCGGGCGGTTCCAATACGTGGAGCAGCAGAAGCTCGGCTTCGAAACGGCCGGTCATAGCCTCCACAAAGCGGGATGCACCGATGCAATGTTCGGAAAAATCAATGGGAAACAAGATTTTCTTAATCGGAAACATGGTTTCTCCGTCCGGAACGCGAACTCAAACACTAACCACGGGGCAATGCGTCCCGCGAATGATCGCGTATGCGTTGGTTCGCAGGCGGCCGAGCAAACCGGACTCGGAGCTCCGGCCGATGACCAGGACGTCAGCCCCTAACTCTTCCGCCTGGGCGCAAACGCTATGCGGCACATCGCCCGCGACAACCAACTGTTCTGCCTTTGTTCCGACGCTCTGCTGGAGCTTGTCCAGTTGATCTCTGCCTACGGTGGCTAGGTCTTCGCGCCAGTCTTGCTGGTAATCTTCCTCAGTCGGACCGAGGGCCGGGATGGCATGAATCAGAAACAGACGAGCATCGAATGACTTGGCGAGACGCGCCGCCCAATCCAGGACATTCTTGCTGTGGGCCGAAAGATCTACCGCGCACAGAACTTGCCTAATCGGCGCTTGCTGTGATGCCTGTTCCGCAGCCGGGGCAGCCGGCATATGGGCTCCGGTCCAGACCGGGCAATCGGCGTCATGCAGAACTTTTGCCGTGACCGAACCAAGGATGAAACGCCGGAAGCTGCCATAGCCGTGGGTAGCCATCACGATCAGGTCGGCGCGCTCGGCGTGCGCCCTCTCGACGATTGCTGTTGCCGGGTCACCTTCGAGCACCACTGAATGTACTCGAAAGGGACCCAGCTCACGCGCGGCGAACTCAGCGACATCCTCTTGCGCACGGCGCTGTTGCTCCTCCCAGGCTTCCTCAACCATCAGAGGTCCACTCTCCAGTGATGCAATGCCATATGCCGGAGAAGGCAGCACATGCATTAGGGTGATCTCGGAACGAAAGCGGCAACCCAAGGTTCGGGCATACCGGGCGGCGCTATTGGAGCGCTCGGACAAATCGATTGGAAATAGAATCTTGTTCGGCGGCCACATAGCTGCCTCCTTGCCCCATTAATGCAAGAGACGGGCCGGAATAACACCTTGTAAGTCGTTCACCGCTATAGACGGCATTGTCCGGATTTGCATCCAGATTGGGTGAAGTGCCCCACTGGGTGGGGCGAGATTCGCAAGCTACCGTTCGGCGCTCTGCAAGTCCAGACTCACCCGCTCGCCATTGATCAGCACGAAGCCTTGATTGATGAGTTGCTGTCCAGTGCAGTCATATCGTTCGTAGCAGAGGAGAGCGGCCGTCGGAAGAATGAACTCGACCGCTGCGGCACTTGTTCCCGTTCCCGCAAGCCGTACGCTGGTACTGAAATCGATGCCATCGAAATCGGGACGTGTCTTGAGACTTGCGAGAATCGGGCGGATCAGATGGGCAACGTGCTGATCGAAGGCTAGAGCAGCCACTCGGTACTGGGAGCCCGGCTCGGTCTCCCGGAGTGTGGTTGTGATCGACAGCTCCAGGTATGACGCTTTATGGAACTCAATGAAAGTGGGCGGAGCGTAGGAAACAAAATGCGCATCTTTGTCCAGCTCACGTACTAATCGATCCAAGGTTTCCTGGCTTGAATTTTGCCGTTTGCGGAGGGCCTCCTTGCCGACACCCTGTTGTGCATCGGCTGTAATAATCGCCGGCAGTGCGACGGGCTCGACACTCGGCGCGGCCTGCGGGAGGGGACTTTCAATTACACTGGCACCCGCTGCCGGTTTCGCCTCGACCCGTGATGGAAGCGACTGCGGAGTGCTCTCCGCCACCATATCGGCATTTCCTGTCGACCAGCCGGCGACGGGTTTTCCGTCGACAAACAACAGGCCCCGCGACAGCGCGGCTTGCCGCTCGCCGGCAGTGGTCGCCGAAATCAGCTGCTTAGCCGCTAGGCGCGGCAGAATGAACGCAACGTTCTCCGCATTCTCGGTGCTCACGCCTAAGACTTTCCTGCGCACATGATGCGAGATCTCGAGTGCAAAAGCCTGCAGCTTTTCCTCGTGCCCTAGAGCCGGAACCGCCGCTTGCAAGACGGGCACCATGACATCCTGCATCGTGCGGAGTGCACGCTCTTCCTTTTGCATCAGGTCCGCTGAATAGGAGG